>VGAV01000386.1 GCA_016870695.1 Actinomycetota bacterium
AGGGGACGGGTCATTCGCCTGACAGACCACCCAGGAGGTGACCGAACGAGCGGCCCTCGCCGAGGTACGACGACGGGTCGAACGGGTCTGCGTCCCGCACGGGCTCGCGAGCGGCGATGGCGTCCGCGAGCTCCCGGGCGCCGCGCTCGACGCGGGAGCCGAGCGGCGCGACCTCGTCGGCGTTGGCGCCCCAGTCGCTCGAGGCCGCGAAGACCCCGGTCGGCACCGGGTTGGCGTGCAGGTAGGTGAACAGCGGACGGATCGCGTAGTCGATCGCGAGCGAGTGCCGGGCGGTGCCGGCGTTCGCCCCGATGAGCACGGGCGTGCCGCTCAGGGCCTGCGGGTCCAGCACGTCGATGAACGACTTGAACAGGCCCGAGTAGCTCGTCGAGAAGATCGGCGTGACCGCGATCACGGCATCCGCCGAGACGACCGTGTTGATCATCTGCTCGAGGGCGGGCGGGGCGAAGCCCGTGAGCAGATTGTCGGTCAGATCGTGGGCGTAGTCGCGCAGCTCGAACACGTCGCTGGTCGCGTCGATGCCGCGCTCGCGCAGCTCGGCGAGGACCGCGTGCGCGAGCCGGTCGCCGAGCATGCGCGTCGACGACGGCGTGGACAAACCCGCGGTGACGACCGCGATGCGGCGGGCGGCCATGTCAGGCCCCCACTCGCGTCGCAGCGGCACCGAAGGCGCTGCCCGAGCGAGGAGCGGCGTCCTGATACGGGCTGCCCGCGACCATGTTGTCGCCGCGGTTCGCGCCGGGGACGGCCTGACGCGGGGCGGCGCCGGCGTAGATCTTCTCGATCAGGTTGGCGTGGGTCGGCGCGTCGGGCACCTCGGCCGGACGGTTCTTCTGGAGCTCCTTGCGCAGCACCGGCACGACCTCGCCGCCGAGGATGTCGAGCTGCTCGAGGACGGTCTTGGTCGGGAGGCCGGCGTGGTCGATGAGGAAGAGCTGACGCTGGTAGTCGCCGAACGTCTCGCGCATCGCGGCGTAGCGGTCGATGATCTGCTGCGGCGAGCCGACGGTCAGCGGGGTCATCTCGCTGAAGTCCTCGAGGCTCGGTCCGTGGCCGTAGACCGGCGCGTTGTCGAAGTACGGACGGAACTCCCGCACCGCGTCCTGCGAGTTCGCGCGCATGAACACCTGGCCGCCGAGACCGACGATCGCCTGCTGGGGCGTGCCGTGGCCGTAGTGGGCGAAGCGCTCGCGGTACAGCGTGATGAGGCGCTGGTAGTGCTCCTTGGGCCAGAAGATGTTGTTCGCGAAGAAGCCGTTGCCGTAGTAGGCGGCCTGCTCGGCGATCTCGGGGGTGCGGATCGAGCCGTGCCACACGAACGGGGGCACCCCGTCCAGCGGGCGCGGGGTCGAGGTGAAGCCCTGCAGCGACGAGCGGAACTTGCCCTCCCAGTCGACGACGTCCTCGCGCCACAGCTTGTGCAGCAGGTCGTAGTTCTCGATGGTCAGCGGCAGGCCCTGGCGGATGTCCTTGCCGAACCAGGGGTACACCGGTCCGGTGTTGCCGCGGCCGAGCATGAGGTCGGCGCGGCCGCCCGACACGTGCTGCAGCATCGCGAAGTCCTCGGCGATCTTCACCGGGTCGTTCGTGGTGATGAGCGTCGTCGACGTCGTGAGGATGAGGCGCTCGGTTTGCGCGGCGATGTACGCGAGCGTCGTCGTGGGCGAGGAAGACCAGAACGGCGGGTTGTGGTGCTCGCCGAGGGCGAAGACGTCGAGGCCGACCTCCTCGGTGTGCTTGGCGATCGTGAGCGTGTCCTTGATGCGCTGGGCCTCGCTCGGGGTCTTGCCCGTCGTCGGGTCCTGCGTGATGTCGCTGACCGTCATGACGCCGAACTGCATGCCCGGCCAGTTGCTCGTCTCGTTCACGATGCGCCTCCTGTTTGTATGCATCTGAATGTACCTGATGGAACGCACGACCGTCGGGATTATTCCGCCATACCCCACCGGCATCCCCTCGCTACACCCGTCGACCCGCGCACCGCACCGGGCTAGCGTGACCGCAGATGAGACGAATGGATGCCGCCCCCCGCACTGCTGCGACCGCGAAGACGCGTGTGCCGTTCTGGGACAACGCGCGATTCGCCGCGATCGTGCTCGTCGTGTTCGGCCACGCGGTCCAGCGTCTCACCTACGATTCGGATGCCGCTGAGGCGCTCTACCTGCTCGTCTACGCGTTCCACATGCCGTTGTTCGCCCTCGTGGCGGGGTTCTTCTCCTCGTCGGCGGAGCCCACGCGGGCCAGGATGGCCCGGCTCTTCACCGACCTGCTGGCGCCGTACCTCATCTTCGAGACGCTGTGGACGGTGCTGCGGTTCCTCCTGACCGGGCGGACGAACCTCGACCCCACCCAGGCGTCGTGGACGCTGTGGTTCCTGCTGGCCCTCGCGATCTTCCGCCTCGTGCTGCCCTACCTGGCGCTCCTGCGCGGACCGGTGGTCTGGGCGGTGGCCATCTCGATCGTGACGGGGTATCTGCCGAGCATCGACTCCACGTTCTCGCTGTCCCGCGCGCTCGGGCTGCTGCCGTTCTTCACCATCGGGTGGTGGCTGCGCGACCGCGACGTCATCGAGCGGTTCGGCCTGCTCGCCGCGCGCCCGGTGTGGGCCCGGGTGGCCGCGGCTGCCGTTCTCGCGGGTGCGGGGGTCGTGGCGTTCGCCTTCGTCGACCTCTGGCGGGAGGTGCGCCTGGGCACGTGGCTGTTCTTCGTCGACCCCTACGTCGACCTCGACGCCGGGCGCTGGTGGGCGGGGCTCGTGCGCCTGGGCCTCATCGTGCTCGCGCTGACGCTCATGGCGGCGTTCCTGCTCCTCGTCCCCCGCCGCGAGACCCGCTGGACGCACCTGGGGCGGTACACGATGTACGTCTACCTCCTCCACACCTTCGTGCTCTACCCGTTCCGGCAGTCCGGGGTGCTGCGCGACCTCGAGCCGGTGGGGCTGTGGCTTCCGGTCATCGCCGTCGCGAGCGTCGCGATCGCCGTCGGCCTGTCGAGCCGACCGGTGCGGCGCCTCACGCGCCCGCTGGTGGAGCCGCGCCTTCCCTGGCTGTTCCGCGACCGCTCCCTCGGCGCCGGCCGCGCGGGCTGACCCCGGTGCCGGCCAGGCGGGCTGGACCCGGCGCCGGCCGCGCGG
>VGAV01000387.1 GCA_016870695.1 Actinomycetota bacterium
GACGCCAAGGACGTCAAGGACTCCACCGACGCCAAGGACGTCAAGGACTCCACCGACGCCAAGGACGTCAAGGACTCCACCGACGCCAAGGACGTCAAGGACTCCACCGACGCCAAGGACGTCAAGGACTCCACCGACGCGACCGACGGCACGACCGACGCGACCGACGGGACGACCGACGCCACTGACGCGACCGAGACGCCCCGACTGGTGGGCGTGACGTTCGCGGCGGCTGCTCCCGCACCGGGACCCGCCCCGGCGGCGCCGACCGCTCTCGCGGCGACCGGCAGCGACGCGGCGACCACCGGCGGGCCGCTGAGCCTGCTGGCCGGCGCCATGCTCCTCGGTGGACTCTTCCTCCTCGTGCAGCGGCGTCGATCCGCGGCGGTCGCCTCGACCGGCGTGCAGCGCACCGCTCCGCAGGACCAGGAGGAAGCGGCGACCGTCCGCACCGAGCGACGGTCCGCTCCGGCGGCATCCGTCCTCGCATCCCCGCACCGCCCGGCGTTGGTGACCCGGACTCGTCGTCGGGATGACGGCTCGAGTGCGGGCACCGACCCCGGAACCTCGAACGGCTGACGATGTCCTCACGCAGAACCGGGGCCGGTCGCGCACCGCGGCCGGCCCCGGCGAAGCGCCCCACCGCGATCGAAACGCCTCGCCGGCTCGCGCCGACGATCGCGACGATCGCGGCCGTGGGCGTCATCGGCGCCTACGTCTTCGTCAGCGCGACGTTCACGATTCCCGACGCACCCGCTCGGGCGGCTGTCGCGGACGGCTTCGCGCCCTACTTCTCCCAGCGGTGGGACGTGTTCGCCCCGAAGATCCTCCGCGTCAACAGCGCGATGCAGATGCAGGTGCAATGGCGCGACGACGACGGCGAGCTGGTCACCGGGGACTGGATCGACGTCACGGACATGGAGTTCGCCGCCGTCCGCGGCATCCCGGCGCCCTCCCGGGTCTCCAAGAACAGCGTCAACGCGCTCGGGGCCTATCTCGAGCGGTACGACGAGGTGAGCGAACAGCAGCAGGAACGGGTGCAGGACACCTTCATCCAGCGCGACGGCGACGGCGGTTTCGAGGCCATCCCGGACGAGGACCTGCTGGCCGAGCTGGACGAGCTGGGCGACGATCCGGATGCCGTGGTCTCGCTCATCCGTTACGACTACATGCTGACGCGGTACCTCACCGTCTTCGGCGAGGCGTACTACGACCGTCCGATCGAGCGCGTGCGGTGGCAGGCGCAGTACGACCGGCCGAACGACTTCCTGCACCGCTTCGACGACGAGCGCCAGTTCCCGCTGTCGACGACGACGTTCGGGTGGCGGCAGGCGCAGGCGCCCGATGACCCCTCGCTCATCGCCGTGTTCGACGAGGTGCAGGATCGTTACGCCGGGGAGGACCGCTCATGACCACCGGCGCTCCCCTCCGGCTGGGACGCGCGCAGCGGCTGCGGCCGGCCGCGATCCTGGGCCGCTTCCAGACGTGGATGACGTCCGCGTCGCACGCGACCATCGGCTTCTCGCTGCTGCGGATCATCTTCGGCGTCGCGATGCTGCTGGTGCTGCTGCCGAGCTTCGCCGACCGTCACTATCTGTGGGGCGCGGGCTCCTGGTGGGTGGAGCCCGAGGCGCGACGCCGTGGCTGGTGGGAGCCGTTCCGTGCGGTCTTCTCCAAGGACGACCCGGTGCTGTTCGACATCGCCTTCTTCGCGCTGATCGGCCTCGTGCTGCTGTTCATCGTCGGCGTGAAGACGCGGTGGGTGACCCCGTTCCTGCTGCTCATGTGGGTGGGGCTGTCGACGAACTCGACCCTGCTGACCAACGGCGGCGACACGCTCATGCGGATCGTGCTCGTGTTCGCCCTGTTCGCAGACCTCAGCCGTCGCCTCTCGGTGGACGCGTGGCTGCGTCGCCGTCGCGGCGACCGTCCCGGTCGCTTCGGGCGGCTGACCGATCGGATGCCGCCGTGGCTGTCGCCTCTTCTCCACAACACCGCGTTGGTGCTGTGCTGCTACCAGATCCTGCTCGTCTACCTCGTCTCGTCGATCCTCAAGCTGCAGGGCGTCGAATGGCTCGACGGGACCGCGCTCTACTACGCACTGGCGTTGACGGAGTTCCAGGTCCTCCCCGCCCTGAGCGAGGCCGCCTGGCAGGTCACACCGCTGGTGCAGCTGGGCACGTGGTTCGCCCTCACCGCCCAGCTGCTGTTCCCGCTCGCCCTGCTGTGGAAGCCGAGCCGCTACGTCGCCGTCGCCGGACTGACGCTCACTCACCTGGGCATCGGCCTGCTCCTGGGACTGTGGCCTTTCTCGCTGGCGATGGTCGCCCTCGACCTGCTGCTCGTGCGCGACGCCTCCTGGCTGCGGCTGCGCGCCGCGGTCGCCGGCGTCCGGCGACGCCTCCGGACGCCGGGGACTGACGACGAGGTCCCCGCGCCGGGACCGCGGCTGGCGGCCTGACCGCCGCGACGGACACGAAGGGGCGCCCCCGGCCGAGCCGTGGGGCGCCCCTCTCGTCGTCCGTCAGTCGCGGATCGCGGCGCCGTAACGCTCTGCCGCCCGGGCGACGCCGGCCATCTTGGCCTCCGTCGCCTCGGCGGCGGTGAGCGTGCGGTCCGGCGCGCGGAAACGCAGCGCGAACGTCAGGCTCTTCTGACCCTCGCCCAGCCCGGTGCCGCGGTAGTCGTCCACCAGGCGTGCCCCCTCGAGCAGCGGCGCACCGCCCTCGACGAGCGCGGCGCGCACCTCCCCCGCCGGCACGTCCACGGACACGACGAGGGACACGTCCTGCGTCGCGGCCGGATATCCGGACAGGGATGCCGCGACGACGCGGGTCTGCGCCGCCTCCAGCAGAGCGTCCAGGTCGATCTCGGCCACGAGCACGCGCCCCGGCAGGTCGGCCGCGGACGACACGGCCGGCAGCACCTCGCCGACGTAGCCGATCTCGGTGCCCGCGACGAGCACGCGCGCGGTCCGCCCCGGGTGCAGCGCCGCACGCTGCGCCTGCACGAGCTCGATGTCGACGCCCGCGGCCGCGGCGAGGACGCGCACGGCGTCCACGGCATCCGCCAGATCCGCGGGCACCGCCGCCTGACCCGGCTGCTTGGCCACGAGGCTCCCCGTGAGCAGCACGGCAGCGAACCGGCGCT
>VGAV01000388.1 GCA_016870695.1 Actinomycetota bacterium
CGGGGCGGAGGCGGACCACGGGCACGACCACGAGCACGGCCACGCCCCCGCGGAGGCCCGTGCCCGCCGCGAGGCCTTCGCGCACGCCGACCACGTCCACAGCGACCCGTCCGACGCGCACGACCACGGCCTGCACGACCGGCTGGCGGCGCGTCCGCGCCTCACGCCGGCGGGGATCGCGGCCTTTTCCGGCGGCGTCCTCGCCACGGGGGCGGTGGTCCTGGTGCTCCTGACACCCGCGACGTCGCTGTCCGCCGAGCTGGCGATCTCCCGCGACGTCGGGGCGCCGCCGCTGTTCGCCGGGTCCGACATCATCACCCTCGCCGCGTCCGGCGACACGTCGGAGTTCGGCATCGGCGACTGGTCCGCCGTGTTCGCCACGTCCACCAACCCCGAGACGTTCGACGGCAAGCCGGTCACGCTCACGGGGTTCATCACGCCCGGACAGGACGGCGCCGCGTTCGACCTGACCCGCCTCGTGATCACGCACTGCGTCATCGACGCGCAGACCGCCACGCTGCCGATCGACGCGCAGGTCTCGGCCCCCTCCACGGGGCAGTGGGTCACCGTGACGGGCACCGTCCGGTCCACCGGCGACGGCGGCCTCGAGGTGCGCGCCGACGACGTCGCCATGATCGACGAGCCCGCGGACCCGTATGAGTACTGACTCCCGACGCGTCCGAGCGCGTCGCCGCCGCAGCCGCGGCTTCCTCGTGGCCTTCGCCGCGGTCGTCGGCGTGCTGCTGCTCGTCGGCGGCGTGGGCGGTGTCGTCGCGGTCGCGCAGGGCCCCCGCGTCACGGACGTGCAGGTGGATCCCGAGGCCGCCGTGTCCGCGTCGGGGGCGCGGCTCATCCTGACCACGACGCAGTCCCTGGCCGAGGTCGACCCGTCGCAGGTCGAGGTCGAGCCGGCCACGCCGTTCACCGTCGACACCTCGGGCCGCAACGTCGGGATCCGTTTCACGCTGCCGTTGAGCGACGCGAGCGACTACCGCGTCACCGTCCACGACGTCCGGGGGCTGGGCGCGGGGCCGGCGTCGACCCTGACGGAGACCTTCACGACTCCTCCGCTGCAGGCCTTCCTCCTGCAGCGAGGCCGCGCCGACGGCGACACGATCTTCCGGACCGACCTGCACGGCGAGGCGGGTGTCGCGGTGTTCACGCACGACCACATCGAGGACTTCCGCGCGACGGCCAACCACCTCGTGATCTCGGTCCGCGAGGGCGACGAGGCGAAGATCCTCATCACCGATCGCGACGGCGGCCAGGCGCGCGAGCTGGCGCTGCCGGGGCCGGGGTTCGTCTCCAACCTGCAGTCGGCGGACCGGGGAGAACGCATCGGCTTCACCTTCTCGGACGCCGACCTCGGTTCCGCGGGCGGACGGGAGAGCCGCCTGTTCACGGCGTCCGCCGCGGACACCGCCGATCCCGTCGAGGTGGGGCTGACGGGCGGCGACGTCCGCGTCGCCGACTGGCGCTTCGTCCCGGACACCGACAGCATGCTCGTCCTCACCTTCGACTCCCGGCTGCTGCTCACCGACGCGCAGGGCGGCAACGCGGCCCCCCTGGGCAGTGCGGTGGCGATCGACGGCATCGCCCGCGGGTCGTCGGTGGCGGTGGTCGAGCGACTGGAAGGCATCCGTCAGATCGACCTGACCGACGGATCGGAGAGCGCGCTGGTCGAGGCGGTGGACGCGCCCGGCCTCCCCGGGCGGGCGACACCCGTGCCCGGGGCCGGTGCGGGGACGATCCGGTCCTTCGCCGACATCGCCGAGGACGGGCGCTTCCAGTCCACGATCGTCGCCCACGTGGATGACGCGGGGGCGACGCGCACGCTCCTCGACGTGCCCGGGACCGACACCGTGCTGCAGACGTGCGTGTCTCCGAGCGGGCGGTACGCAGCGGTCCTCGTGGCTCCGCAGGCGGTCGACAACCCCTTCGACCGGTATCAGCTGCCGCTGCCGGAGCGACTGCTCACCCATCTCGTCGAGATCGATACGGGCGAGGAGCTCGTCGCGCTGCAGGGCTTCGACCTGTCGTGGTGCCAGGTGCCGCCCGGATGACCCGTCCGGCCGCGCGCGCCGACCTCGCGGGTCTGCCCGTCGAGGTGGCACCGCTCCTGCTCGGCGCGGAGCTGCAGACGGAGGTGTCGGGGGAGCGCGTCGTGGTGCGCATCTCCGAGGTCGAGGCGTACCACGGTCGCGGCACCGGCGACCGGCCCGACCCCGGGTCGCACGCGCGCAGCGGCCCGACCGCGCGCAACGCCACCATGTGGGGCGAGCCCGGACGCCTCTACGTCTATCTGAGCCATGGCATCCATTCGTGCGTCAACGTCGTGTGCGGCCCGGCGGGGGTCGCGGGCGGGATCCTGCTCCGCGGCGGCGAGATCGTGGAGGGCGCCGACGTCGCCGAGCGGCGCCGACTCGAACGTCGTGGCACGGTCCGGACGCCGCGGGACCTCGCCCGCGGGCCCGGCCGCCTCGGGGACGCCGTGGGCCTGCGGTACCCGCGGCACGACGGTATCGACGCGGTGGGGGGAGGCGAGCTCGCCGGCGTGCGTGCGCGGCTCCTCCTGCCCGACGTCCCGGTGCGCGACGTGGCGACCGGCCCGCGGGTCGGCGTGGCGGGCGAGGCGGGGACGGATGCCTTCCCGTGGCGGTTCTGGATCCCAGGCGACCCCACGGTCTCGGCGTTCCGCTGGGGCCGAGGAGCGGCGGAGGCGGCGGCCCGTCAAGCCGACACGCCGCCCGTGCTAGACTGACCGCTTGTCTGCGCGCACTCCAGCACGCAGTACGTACCCCTTCATCCGATCCCGGCCTCGTGCTGTGCCCGGACGGGGTGCAGACAAGGGATCTTGGGTGGCACCGTCCGGTGTCACGGTACAGAAGGAGACATCACCATGGCAGCAGTGTGCCAGGTGACTGGAGCGGTTCCCGGCTTCGGTCACAACATCTCGCACTCGCACCGCCGGACGAAGCGCCGCTTCGACCCGAACGTGCAGAAGAAGACCTACTTCGTTCCGTCGCTGGGTCGCAACATCAAGCTCAACGTCTCGGCGAAGGGCATCAAGGTCATCGACGCTCGCGGCATCGAGTCCGTCGTCCGTGACCTGCAGGCGAAGGGCGTGAAGCTGTAATGG
>VGAV01000389.1 GCA_016870695.1 Actinomycetota bacterium
GACTTCGCCGCGTCGCTCAGCGTGCCGCGCACCGCGATCATCATGGTCAAGGCCGGACGCCCCACCGACTTCGTCATCGACGAGCTCGTGAAGGTCTTTGAGCCGGGCGACATCATCGTCGACGGCGGCAACGCCCTCTTCACCGACACCATCCGTCGTGAGAAGGCCGTGCGCGACACCGGCATCAACTACGTCGGCATGGGCGTCTCCGGCGGCGAGGAGGGCGCGCTGCTCGGCCCCTCGATCATGCCCGGCGGCTCCGACGAGGCCTGGGCCACGCTCGGACCCATCCTGAAGTCCATCGCCGCGGTCGCCGAGGGCGAGCCGTGCGTCACCCACGTCGGCCACGACGGCGCCGGCCACTTCGTGAAGATGGTGCACAACGGCATCGAGTACGCCGACATGCAGCTCATCGCCGAGGCGTACGACCTGATCCGCCGCGCCACGGGCAAGACCCCGAGCGAGATCGCCGACGTGTTCGCCGAGTGGAACCGCGGCGAACTGGAGTCCTACCTCATCGAGATCACCGCCGAGGTGCTGCGGCAGACCGACGCCGACACCGGCAAGCCCCTCGTGGACGTGATCCTCGACCAGGCCGGCGCCAAGGGCACCGGCGCGTGGACCGTGCAGACCGCCCTCGACCTGGGCGTCCCCGTATCGGGCATCGCCGAGGCCACCTTCGCCCGGTCGCTGTCCAGCCACCCCGAGCAGCGCGAGGTCTCCCGCGAGCTGCCCGGCCCGTCCGGCACCGAGCAGCTCTCGGGCGAGGACGCCGACGCCTTCATCGAGCAGGTGCGCCTGGCGCTCTACGCCTCCAAGATCGTCGCCTACTCGCAGGGCTTCGACGAGATCCGCGCGGGCGCGGCCCAGTACGACTGGAACATCGACCTCGGTGCCGTGTCGAAGATCTGGCGCGGCGGCTGCATCATCCGCGCGCAGTTCCTCAACCGCATCGCCGAGGCGTACGACGCCCAGTCCGAGCTGCCGGTGCTGCTCACCGCCCCGTACTTCGTCGAGGCCCTCGGCCGGGCGCAGGACGCATGGCGTCACATCGTGTCGCTGTCCGCGGCCAGCGGCATCCCGGCCCCCGCCTTCAGCTCCTCGCTGGCGTACTACGACGGTCTGCGCGCCGAGCGCCTGCCCGCCGCCCTCATCCAGGGCCAGCGCGACTTCTTCGGCGCCCACACCTACCGTCGCATCGACAAGGAGGGCACGTTCCACACCCTCTGGTCCGGCGACCGCACCGAGATCGAGGCGGAAGACACGCACTGACCTGACGGTCGGACACGGCGGCGGCGGGCTTCGGCTCGCCGCCGCCTCTGCTTTCCCCCACGCCCGCCGCCCGGCCCCCGCGGACCTCACAGACAGCGCATAGCTCGTGCCATAGAAACCTCATAGGTATGCGTCCACAATGAACGCATGAGCGCGACCGCCCCCTCCCCCGCCATCACCCGCCCCGACGGCTCCGCCCTGCGGGTCCTGGTCGTCGACGACGAGCAGATGCTCACCGACCTCCTGTCGATGGCGCTGCGCATGGAGGGCTGGGACGTCCGCACCGCCGGCTCGGGCTTCGACGCCCTGCAGGCCGCTCGGGACTTCGACCCGGATGCCATGGTGCTCGACATCATGATGCCCGACCTCGACGGCATGGCCGTGCTGCAGCGTCTGCGCCACTCGGGCAGCGACGTGCCCGTGCTCTTCCTCACGGCGAAGGACGCCGTGGCGGACCGGGTGGCGGGACTCACCGCCGGCGGCGACGACTACGTCACCAAGCCCTTCAGTCTCGAGGAGGTCGTCGCGCGCCTCCGGGGCCTCATGCGCCGCGCCGGCACGGCCGCGACCCGCGACTCCGAGCCGATCCTGCGCGTCGGCGACCTGTCGCTCAACGAAGACAGCCACGAGGTCATCCGCGGCGACCGCGAGATCGAGCTGACGGCGACGGAGTTCGAGCTGCTGCGCTTCCTCATGCGCAACCAGCGCCGCGTCGTGTCGAAGGCCCAGATCCTCGACCGGGTCTGGAACTACGACTTCGGCGGCCGTTCCAGCGTCGTCGAGCTGTACATCTCCTACCTGCGGAAGAAGATCGACGCCGGTCACGAGCCGCTCATCCACACCGTCCGCGGCGTGGGCTACATGATCAAAGCCCCGCAGTGAGCTCGACCTCCCGCGCGCCGCGGCGGCCGTGGACGCTGCAGGCGCGGCTGATGACGGCGGTCATCGGCATGGTCGCGTTCATCCTCGTGATGATCGGCATCTCGACGAGCGCGATCCTCAGCAACGTCCTGCTGCTCAACCTCTCCACCGACGTCGCCGACACCGCTCAGCTGGCACAGCGCAGCACGACCGCGGCGAGCACCGCCGACCAGGTGCTGCAGAGCGGTCCGTTCCCGTCGGGCACACTGCTGGTCATGCAGACTCCGCTCGGCGGTCAGACCGGGGCGGTCCGCAGCGACGACGCCGTGCAGAGCCTGACCTCCGACCAGCTCGGCGCCATCGTCGACAGCATCGTCGCCAACGACCCCGACGCCCGCACCGTCGACCTCCCGGGTCTCGGCGAGTACCAGGTCCGCGTCTTCACGGTTCCCGGCAGCGACAACTTCCTCCTGCTCGGACTGCCGCTCACGCAGGTGGCCGGCACCATCGGCGCGATCCTCACCACCGTCGCCCTCGTCACCGCCGGCGGTCTGCTGCTGCTGGCCGTCATCATCGCGCTGGTCATCCGCCTCGGTCTGCGGCCGCTCCGGGCCGTGGCGGAGACCGCGACCCGGGTGGCATCCATGCGCATGGATCAGGGCGACGTCTCGATCACGGAGCGCGTCCCGGCGGACCAGGTCGACGAGCACACCGAGATCGGGCAGGTCGGCGCGGCGCTCAACACGCTTCTCGACAGGGTGGATGCCTCCTTGAGCGCACGTCAGCGGAACGAGGAGCTCATGCGCCGGTTCGTCGCCGACGCCAGCCACGAGCTCCGGACGCCGCTCGCGTCCATCCGCGGTTTCTCGGAACTGTCCCTGCGCGCGATGCGGCAGGCCCAGGACGATGAGACCCGCCAGCGCACCGCTCTCGCCGTGGAGACGACCGAGCAGTCGCTGGAGCGCATCCAGGCGCAGTCGCTGCGCATGACGGCGCTC
>VGAV01000390.1 GCA_016870695.1 Actinomycetota bacterium
TCGCGACCAGCAGCAGCTTGTCCCATCCCATGTCGGACATCAGCGACGCCTCCCGTTCGCGGTGATCGTGCGACGGTATTCGCGCCGCGTCACCGGCGGGGGAGCCCCGGTGGCGCCGTCCCCCGGCTCGGCGCGGGTCGCCACGACCAGGGACGGTCCCGTTCCCCGGGCATCGACGCCCGCCGTCCCGCTCCCCGCCAGAGCTCGCCGGAGCCCGCTCACGACGGCGCCCGTCCCTCCGGAGACGCCGCCCGGACCGCCGTCCGCGAGCCGGCCCGGCAGCGCGTTCCCGGACGCCAGGATCGAGGACACCGCCTGCACGCTCTGGCGCTCGAACGCCTGCCAGACCGAGGGCGGACGTGAGACCGGGTCGACGATGCCGTCGTCGCCCTCGGCCACATGGCGGTCCTTCGTCCGCAGCGACGCGGCGGCCGCGACGAGGGAGGGCCAGTCCGTCGACGAGAGTCCGGCCTCGCGGACGGCCTCGAGGAGGCGTCCGAACTCCCGCACCGTGAACACCGTCGCGACGAGGTCGGGACGCATCCGCAGGACCGCGCGGCGGTGACGCCGCTCCGCGCAGAGGATGACCGTCTGCCCTTCGAGGGCCGGTTCGACGAGACGTTCCGCCCGATGCGCGGAGAGGTCGAGGCCGTAGACGCGCGCGACATCGAGCAGTTGAGCCTCGGCCGACGTTCCGAAGCGCGCGGAGACGCCCGCGCTCGTGACGACGACCGGGCCCGCGGGCGTCGGGTGCAGGCGCGTGCGCAACAACGCCGCGACGAACGGCGAACGGATGACGTTCGCCGTGCACACGACGAGGATGCGCGTGGTGGGTCCGCTGCGGATCGGCATGTACTCCCCCTTCGCCGTGGACTGCGGCATCGCGACAGTCAAGCCGCGGGCGCTCACGAGGCCGGCGAGCGGTCACGTTCCGAGAGCGGGTGAATTTCCGGGGTCGGCCGGGCGATGTTCCCGGCGGATACGGGCGAAACCAGGAGCGAGTCCTCGACCATGGACCCTTCGCACCCCACCGACCGGAGGTTTCCCGTGGGCATGTTCGGCAACGCATTCTCGGGATGGCATCTCATCCTCATCCTCGTTCTCGTCCTCCTCCTCTTCGGCGCGGCCAAGCTGCCGGCGCTGGCCAAGAGCGTCGGAGAGTCCGTGCGCATCATCAAGAAGGAGTCGCGCACCGCCAAGCAGGAGCAGGCGGAGGATGCCGCGGCCACGACCGCCGCCCCCGCGGCCGTCACCCCGGCGTCCGCCGCCGCCCCGGCGCCGACCACTCCCGCGGAGAGCGGCCACCGTCCCGAGTCGGGCAGCTCATCGCCGGCGTGACCCTCTCGCGGCGGCGTCGCTTCCTGAGCTCGGCCGGCCGGCCGAGCGACGGAGCGATGTCGCTCCGCGAGCACCTGCGCGAGTTCCGCACCCGCGCGATGATCTCCGCGATCGCCGTGCTGCTGACGGGGATCGTGGGCTTCCTCCTCTCCGACGTGATCATCCAGGCGGCGGCCGCGCCGCTGTCGGAGCTCGACCTCGGCGACCACGCCGCCCTGAACTTCACGCGGGTCGGCGAGGCCTTCGACCTGCGGTTCAAGATCGCGCTCACGGCCGGGATCGTGCTGGCGACCCCGGTCTGGCTCTACCAGCTGTGGGCGTTCCTCGTCCCCGGGCTCACCCCGCGCGAACGCCGGGCCGGTGTCCTCTTCGTGGGCACCGCCGTGCCGCTGTTCATCTCGGGGGCGGCGTTCGGGTGGTGGATCATGCCGCACATCGTCGTCATGCTCGCGGGCTTCGCGCCCGAGGGATCGACCACCCTGCTCAGCGCGACCCAGTACTACGACTTCCTGCTCAAGCTCGTCGTAGCCGTCGGAATCTCGTTCGTTTCACCGCTGGCGATCATCGCCCTCAACGCCGTCGGGGTGCTGTCCGCGCGGAGCATCGTCCGCGGGTGGCGCGCGGCGCTCGTCATCATCATCATCTTCTCGGCCGCGGTGACGCCCGCCTCCGATCTCCTCAGCATGGGACTCGTCGCGCTCCCGCTGTGCCTGCTCTACGCCGCGTCGGCCGTCTGGACCACCCTGCACGACCGCCGCCTGGCGCGCCGCACGGCAGCCGCATCGGCATGACGTCCCCCCGGCCGCGTCGCGTGCTCCACGTCGTGGACCGCATCACGGGCGGCGTTCCCGTCGCGGTGCGCACGTACGTCGCGCATTCGCCGCCGGACGTCGAGCACGTCGTGGCGTCCCCCTTCGTCGACGGGGCGCCCGCGGCCGTCTGGCGCGCCGCCGGGGGCGCCGCCGCCACGTTCCTCGACTGGGACGTCCGCACGCCCGCGCACGCCGCGGCGGCGCTGCACCGTCTGCTGCGGCGCACCGACGCCGACGTCGTCCACGCCCACTCCAGCTTCCCCGGCGCGTACGCCCGTCTCGTCCGCCCGCGCAGCGGTCCGCGCCTGGTCTACACCCCGCACTGCTTCGGGTTCGCCCGCACGGACATCTCCCGCCCCGCCCGCCTCGCCTATCGTCGCGTCGAGCACCTCCTCGCCGGCCGGACCGACGTCCTCGCCGCCTGCGGCCCCGGCGAGGCGGCCACCGCACGGGCGCTCGGCAGCCGCGTCGGAACCGTCACGGTGATCCCGAACGTCGCCTCCCTCGTCCCGCTCCCTTCGCCGGGCGACCGCCGCCCCGGGCCGCTGCGCGTGGGCATGATGGGCCGCTGGTCCCCGCAGAAGGATCCCGCGTTTTTCGCCGCGACCGTGGATCGCCTCCGCCAGGAGATCGGGACGGTGGATGCCACCTGGATCGGCGGCCCGCCCGACGGCACAGCCGCGGGGATCGAGATCACGGGCTGGCTCGACGGCCCGGACGTCGGCGCCGCCCTCGCCTCTCTGGACGTGTACCTGCACACGGCGGCGTGGGAGGGCTTTCCGATCGCGTTGCTGGACGCCCACGCTGCCGGTCTCCCGATCCTGGCGCGGCGGATCGCCGCGCTCCCCTACCTGCCGGCGCCGCTGACGATCGAGGACGGGCTGATCGACCTGGTCCGCGCCGTCCGAACGGACGACGTCGACGCCTGGCGCGCGCGCACGGTCGCCGCGTGGGACCACTACCTGGACGGCAACAC
>VGAV01000391.1 GCA_016870695.1 Actinomycetota bacterium
CCGACGCGTCAGTCGATCGGACGGTCCAGACGCACGCCCGGCTCGACGGCGACGGCACCCGCGTGCCGCGCCGAGTGGGCCCGGTAGATTTCGGCGTTCCGCAGGATCTTCTCCCGCTCCTCATCCGTGAGGGCCCGCCGCACCTTCGCGGGCACGCCGGCCACCAGCGACCCCGCCGGGATGACGCTGCCCTCGAGCACGACCGCACCCCCGGCCACGAGGCATCCGGGTCCGATCTCCGCACCCGACAGGACGACGCTGCCCATGCCGATGAGCGAGCCGTCGCCGATGGTGCACCCGTGCACGACCGCGTTGTGACCGACCGACACGTTCGCGCCGATGACGACCGGCCGTCCTTGGTCGACGTGGACGGCGACGTTGTCCTGCAGGTTGCTCCCCGCGCCGAGCTCGATGGACGCGCTGTCGCCGCGCACCACGGCGTTGTACCAGACGCTCGCCCCCTCCCGCAGGGTGACCGCCCCGATGATGCGCGCCCCGGCGGCGACGAACGCCGAGTCGTCGACGACCGGAACGGCGTCGGGCAGGGCGAGCACGGAGGCGTCCGGAGCGATCGGCATGCGCCGACACTACCGAAGCCGACCGCCCGACGACCCCCTCGGTAGTCGTGCGGGAATCGGCGGGAGTACCGGCCCGCACGAGTGGATTACGGGATGCCACGGGATCGGTACTCGCATTCCCCTAGCTCGCTCATAGATTCCGGGCAGGAATCCCGCAGCACACACACCAGGAGCATCCATGTCCGTCGATCTCGCCCCGACACCCGCCCCCTCCCGACGCCGCGACCGCCCGGAGGCCCGCCCGCAGACGCGGCGCCGCACGAAGGGCACGGCCATCGCCGCCATCGCCGCCGGAACGGCCCTCCTGCTGGGCGGCACCGGCACCCTCGCCGTCTGGTCGACCCAGACCGCCCTCACCGCCGGCCCGATCGAGTCGGGCAACCTCGACCTCCTGCTCGACACCACCGAGGGCGTCTGGACCCTGCAGGGTCTCGTCGGCGGCCTGCTCACCCTCGACCCGGCCTCCATCTCCGCCGTGCGCATCGTGCCCGGCGACGTCCTGACGCTCACGCAGCCGCTCGAGGTCGTCCTGGAGGGCGACACCCTCGCCGCCGACCTCTCGCTGAGCTCGACCGACGTCGTGGGCGGAGCGCTCGCCCCCTACGTGGACGTGGACCTCGCCGTGACCGGTCTCGGGTCCGCCGTCGACGACACGTATCGCATCACCCCGGACACCGACGGGGAGCTCACCGCGACGGTGACCATCACCTTCGACCCCGCCATCACGGGCCAGCTCGGCGCGAACACCACCCTGGACCTCAGCAACCTCGTCTTCTCGCTGACGCAGGTCGCGGACTGAGGTCGCGCCCGCATGCCCGCCCGCGACACCGGCGGCGGCCGCGGCGTCGGACGTCGGCTCCGGTGGGCGGCACCCCTGGCTGCGGTCCTCGTCCTCGCGACGGGGACCGCAGCCGCCCAGGGCCTGTGGGAACGCCGCGTCGACGTCGCCGTCGCCCCCGTGACGGCCGGTTCGCTCGCGATCACGACGGCCTGGGTCGGGACGCCGCCGACGTGGCCGCCGATCTTCCCCGGCGAGACCCGCGACACCGGCCTCCTCCGTGTCAGCGGCACCGGCGCCGGCACCACCCTGCGCTGGAAGGTCTCGGCCACCGTCACCTTCGGCGACGGCTTCGCCGGCCATGTCACCACGCAGCTGTACCGCGGCGCGTGCGGCGGCACCGCACTCCCGTCCGCCGGCTACGCCCCGGCGGGCGGGTACGGCCCGACCGACACCGTGGACCTGTGCCTGCGCATGACGCTCGCTCCCGCCGCCCCCAGCGACCTGCAGGGGCGGTCGTTGGTGCCCACCATCCACGTCGTCGCGGACCAGGTCACCTCATGAGCCCCACCGTTTCTCCGCGCCCCCGCGTCGCCGCAGTGCTCGCCGGCGTGCTCGTGCTCATGCTCGGCGGCATCCCCTCCACCGCCGACGCCGCCTGGCGCACGAGCGTCCCCACCCCCACCGCCGCGCTCTCCGCGGGGCAGCTGGCCGCTCCGGTGATCGGCTGCGAGACCCGCGCGGACGGCCTGCTCGGCGTGACCTACGCGCACGTGTCCTGGCCGGCGGTGGACCACGCGACCTCTTACGACGTCCTCGTCGGCAGCACGTCCGGAACCGCACGCGAGCGCATCGGCACGACGACGGCGACGGCGTTCGAGGTGCGCGGCGGGCTGCTGACCCTCCTGCTCGGCACCCTCCTGTCGACGGGCACCCCGATCGTCTCCGTCGTGGCGCGGACGGGCGAATGGCGCTCGCCCGAGAGCGCCACCCGGACCATCGGCCTGACCGGCGTCGTGGGCACCGTCGTGGGAAGCGTCCGATGCGTCTGAGCGCCCCGCCGGTCGTCCCCCGCGGCCCCCTCCCCCTCCATCCCGCGGTCGACGGCGCGACGCGACGGAACCGACGTCGACGCCGCCACGGCTGGGCGCGAGCGCGCAGCATCGCGGGCTGGACGCTCCTGCTCGCCCTCTCCGCGTTCGCGCTGATGACGATCGTCCTGCCGTTCCTCCTCGGTGCCCACACGTACACGGTGCTCACCGGCAGCATGAGACCCGGGATGCCGCCGGGCTCGCTCGTCGCGGTCCGGGAGACCCCCGTCGACGACATCCGCATCGGCGACGTCATCACCTTCCAGCTGCGGTCCGGCGAGCCGACCGTCGTGACGCACCGCGTCGTCGGCACGACCAGCAGCACCGGCGGCGACCGCCTGCTCCTCACCCGCGGCGATGCGAACGACGTCGACGACCCCCCGGTCCACGCAGAGCAGATCCGAGGGATCGTCGTCTACGCCGTCCCGTGGCTCGGCTACCCGGGCGTCCTCCTCGGCGGACAGGAGCGCGGGACGCTCATCGTCGCGGCCGGGGTCGCGATCGTGGGGTACGGCGTCGCCCTCCTCGTCGTCGACGCCGTCCGCGGGCGGGGACGTCGACGCGCCCTCGCCGCCCTGGTCGCCCTGGCGCTCGGCGCCGGCCCCCTCCTCGCCTCACCGCCGCCGCCCGCGGCCGCCGCCTCCCCCGCCGACCCCGCACGCGCCTCC
>VGAV01000392.1 GCA_016870695.1 Actinomycetota bacterium
GAGCGCGCGATGCTCGAGCACGCCGGACTGGTGCAGTACGCCGTGATCTTCGACCGCATCTTCCGCTTCGCCATCACCGGCTCACGCGTCCGCAACTACGACGGCCTCGGCGGCCAGCTGCTCTTCGCCTGGCTGCACCAGCGCCGGGTGCTGCACTGGACCGACACGTCGCTCGCGTTCGACTGGGACGAGGTGCCGGCCGCGGTGGTCGCCCTCGCCGACGCCATCGACGACCTGTACTGGCGCTCCATCGACCGACCGAAGACCGCGCACTGGCTCGCCGCCTACGACCTCGTGCGCTCCGTCGTGACGCCGCACCCCGCGTCGGTCTGGGCGCGCGGACTGTCCGACGAGATCCTGGCCGGAGCCCCGAAGGGCTACACGGACGCGGTCCTGGACGACGAGTTCCCGCTGTCGATGTTCTTCGAGGCGCTCGAGAAGAAGATGCGCCCCGTGATCGCCTCCACCGAGGGGATCCGCGGGACCGACTGAGCGTCGACGACGACCCGACTCCGCACGCCGTCCCGAGGAGGATCCCGATGACCGTTGCCCACCCCGTGGCCGGGCGCCTCGTCCTGCTCGCCGGGGGGACGAGCGCCGCCGGACGCGCGTGCACCCGGGCCCTCCGCGCCGCCGACGCGCGCGTGGTCGTCGTGGGTTCCGACGCGGGCCGTGCCGCCGCCGCCGCCACCGCCGCGCCGGGCGTGACGTCGGAGGTGTGCGACCTGACCGACCCGACGGCGGTGTCCGCACTGAGGAAGCGACTGCACGCCGAGCACGGGCCGGTCGACGGCGTGCTCCACCTCGTCGGCGGTTGGCGCGGCGGAGGCGGCCTGGCGGGACAGACCGATGACGACCTGGCCTTCCTGCTGCGGTCCTTCACCGCTCTGCGGAACGTCTCCCGCGCCTTCGACGACGACCTGCGCGCCTCCTCGGCCGGACGGCTGGCGATCGTCTCGTCCACGGCCGTCGCCCGGCCCCTGGCCGGCGGGGCGAACTACGCGGCGGTGAAGGCCGCGAGCGAGGCCTGGACGCGTGCGGTGGCCCAGGGCTACGCCAAGGCCGCACGAGGGGCGGACACCACCGTGACCTCGGCGGCCGTGGTGTTCCGCGTCGCCACCCTGGAGGGCCGCGAGGACGAGCTCGCGCACGCGTTCCTGTCGCTGTGGGAGACGGACGCCGCCGCGGTGAACGGCGAGGTCGTCGGCCTCGGCTCCTGACGCCCGGTCGTCTCGATGCTCCCCACGAGCGGTTCCGCCGTGGCGACCGTCAGCTCTGCGAGCCCTTCCGGATCCGGCCGTCTCCGCCGCCCCGGGCGCTGACCGGGTCGACCGGCGCCTCGGGGTCGGACGGGACAACGGATGCCGCGACCGCCTCGTCCGCGGACCCGCTCGCCGCCGTCGCCGCGTGCGGTTCGCCGCCGGTGTCGGCGTCCACCTTCGACGTCGCGTACTGCCGGGACAGAATGCGGTACGACCGCGTGAAGAACGCCAGCGACGCGGCGACCACCATGACGAGCCCCGCGACGACGAACACCAGCGCGATGCCGCGGGTCTCGCCCTCGCCCAGCAGCCATCCCCACGTCGCCCGCCCTGCCGGCTCGTCCATGTAGGGGATGATCAGGAACTGCGCTATCGGCGCGATGAGGAACGACGTGACCGGGGCGGCGGCCGATTCGAAGGCCGCGGCGAAGCCGAACACGCGCCCCTGGGTCTGGAAGGGGACGACCTTCTGGATGACGGTCTGCTCCGCGGCCTCGACCGGCGGGATGAGGGCCATGTAGACCCAGATGCCCGCGACGTAGAGCCACCACCATTCCCGCAGGGTGAACACGGCACCCAGAACGCCCATCGCGATGACGATGAGCAGCATCGTCCGGATCGGGTTGCGGCCGAGTCCGAACTTCGCGACGAGACCGCCGCCGATGATGAAGCCGGTCGCCGTGAGCCCCAGGACGAATCCCCATACCTGCACGTCGAACATCTCGAGGCCGTACGGGTCCATCAGCGCCATGTAGACGCCGCCGATGAGGTTGTTGAAGGTCGAGAAGACGATGAGGGCGAACAGGCCCGGGGCGGCGCGGACCGCGGTGACGGCTCCCCGGAGGTCGACCAGACGGGCACCCTCGGCGGGCTTCTCCGGCTTCGGCTCGGGGACCCGCAGGGTCAGCAGGTGGATCAGGGCCGCCACCGTCAGGCCGATCGCGATGGCAAGCGTCCACCCCATGCCGAGGAACCCGACGGACAGCCCGCTGAAGACGCTCGTGACCACGAAGGCGAGTCCCTGCACGGTGCCGACGAGCCCGTTCGCGTTGGCGTGCCGCTCCACCGGGACGAGCAGCGTCACGGTGGTGGACAACGCGATGTTGCGCATGTTCTCGACGACCGCGCCGGCCAGGATGATCCCCGCGAAGAGCCAGAACCACGGCGCCCCGAGTTCGAGGAGGACCGCCTCCGGGAATGACAGCCACAGCGCTCCCGCCAGGAGGAACGCCGTGAGGGTCACCAGGCCGGAGAAGACCATGACCCGGTGCTTGCGATGCCGGTCGACGAGGGAGCCGAAGACCATCGCGAAGACGGCGAGCAGCAGCATGTAGGCGCCGCCGACGATGCCCGTCGCCAGGACCGACCGGGTCTCCAGGTACACCCAGAAGGTCAGCGCGAACCAGAGGAAGCTCGTCGTGACGTTCGCCGCCGCCGTGTTGACGAGCACCGCGAGGAACGTGCGCCCTCCGCCGGCAGGGGCCGTGCGCTCCTCGGCGTGTTGCGGATCGGTCATGGGGCCCAAGGTAGACCCGGGCTCCGACATTGGCGAGGCCCCCGGCGCTCCCCGGCTCGCGGCGGCGACGTCCGCGGCCGCGGCCGTGACTACGCTGGAACCGTGACCTCCCTGCATGACACCGCGGTGCGCGGCTTTGCCTCCGACAACTACTCCGGCATCCATCCCGACGTCCTCGCGGCGATCGCGGCGGCCAACGAAGGCCACCAGGTAGCCTACGGCGAGGACGTCTACACCGCGCGCCTGCAGGAGCTCTTCGTCTCCCTCCTCGGCGACGGCGTCGAGGCCCACCCGGTGTTCAACGGCACCGGCGCGAACGTCGTGGGCCTGCAGTCG
>VGAV01000393.1 GCA_016870695.1 Actinomycetota bacterium
CGGCGGTGAGCACGCGGGCCCGGTCGACGTCCTGCACGAACTGCTCGACGTAGTCGTTCGCCGGGTCGGTCAGGATGTCCTCGGGCGTGCCGATCTGGACGATCCGGCCGTCGCGCATGACCGCGATGCGGTCGCCGAGGAACATCGCCTCGTTGAGGTCGTGGGTGATGAAGACGATGGTCTTCCTCAGGGTGCGCTGCAGTTCGAGGAGCTGCTCCTGCATCTCCCGACGGATGAGAGGGTCGAGGGCACTGAAGGCCTCGTCCATGAGCAGGATGTCGGTGTCGGCGGCGAGCGCCCGGGCGATGCCGACGCGCTGCTGCATGCCGCCCGAGAGGGCGGAGGGCAGCTTGTCGCCCCATCCCTCCAGTCCGACGAGCGACAGGATCTCGTGCGCCTTCGCGAGGCGCTCCGTCTTGCCGACGCCGCGGATCTCGAGCGGGTAGGCGACGTTCGCCGCGACCGTGCGGTGCGGCAGCAGGGCGAAGTGCTGGAAGACCATGGCGATGCGGTCGCGGCGCAGCGAGCGGAGACGGCCCGGGGCGACGTCCGTGATGGGATCGCCCTGCACCTCGACAGTGCCGGCGGTCGCGTCGTGCAGGCCGTTGAGCATGCGGATGATGGTGGACTTGCCCGAGCCGGACAGGCCCATGATGACGAAGATCTCGCCCGGCTGGACGGAGAAGCTCGCGTCGATGACGGCGGCGGTCCCGGCGTCGGCGATCTCGTCCCGCGCGGCACCCGCGCGGAGCTTCTCGACGGCGGCCTGAGGGCTCCGGCCGAAGACCTTGTAGAGGTTCTTCACCTCGAGGGCAGGCGGATGGGTCACTGTGCGTACCTCGGCGGCCGCTGGAGGAGCCGCATCGGTCACGCCCGGGTGGCGGCCGTCGGCGCACGATCGGGGGTGTGCGCGTCGGCGCAGGATGTCGGATCCGGCGCCCAGGCCACCGACCGTACGCCCGCCGCGTCGACTCCCCCGAGTCGGCACCGGCGACCGCGGACTGGTCGGGTGAACGGCCCGAACGGGCCTCTTCCAGCATTGCCGCCCATGGATCGGCTGGCAAATCGCACCGCGGCTTGCAGAAGCGCGGCGATCGTGGCACGCGCGCCCGCGTGCCACGCGCCCGGCGGGCGGCCCCGGCGTCGACCGCGGATGTCGGCTCGGGCGTGTCGTGGTGACACGGACGATGGATGCCACCCCAGCGAGCCGCACCCCGGTCGCGCCATCGCGGTCGACGCCGGACGGCAGCCGACTCAACCGGACGGCAGCCGACTCAACCGGCGGCGGCGTCGCCCGCGGCCGTGCGGTGGTGCCGGATGACCTCGGCGACGACGAAGTTGAACCACTTCTCGGCGAACTCCGGATCGAGGTCGGCCTCGGCGGCCAGACGCTTGAGCCGGGCGATCTGCTGCTCCTCGCGGGCGGGGTCCGACGCGGGCATCTCGTGCTGCGCCTTCAGCACACCCACCTGCTTGGTGCAGCGGAAGCGCTCGGCGAGCAGGAAGATGAGGGCCGCGTCGATGTTGTCGATGCTGCCGCGGAGACCCTGCAGGATCGTCGTGGGGTCGGCGTCGGTCATGAGTCCTCCCGAGATCGGTCCGACATTACCGTGCGCGCGCCAGGGGGCCGGACCGGCGGAGGGCGCGCCCTACAGTGTGACCATGAGTCGAACGACGCGCCCCGATCCCACCGCCGAGGGCGCGACCGCCGGGGAGACCACCACCCGCGACCGGCCGATGTGGTCGGCGCTCTCCCGGCCCTACGCCGCGGGGTTCTTCCTGACCCTGGGCGGCCTCACCGCGATCCTGCTCGGCCTGGCGTTGAGCAACCTCTCGACGGTGCTCATCTACATCACCATCGCACTGTTCGTCGCCCTGGCGCTGGACCCGGTCGTGCGCTTCCTCGTGCGGCACGGCGTCAAGCGCGCCTGGGGCATCGTGATCGTCTTCGGCGGGTTGGCGCTCATCCTCGCCGGGTCCCTCTACATCCTCATCCCGCCCGTCGTGCGGCAGATCGAGCAGTTCGTCAGCGACATCCCGAGCTTCGTCAACGACGTCATCGACAGCGACGCCGTCCGGTTCGTGGAGACGAACTTCGGCGACAGCCTCGGCGACATGCTCACCGAGATCCAGGGGTTCGTCACCAACCCGGCCAACATCGCCGCGATCGGCGGCGGGCTGCTGCAGGTCGGCGTCGACATCGCGACGGGCATCTCAGGCGCGATCATCGTGCTGGTGCTGAGCCTGTACTTCCTGGCATCCCTCCCCCGCATCAAGAACTCCCTCGTGCGCCTCACGCCCGCGCGCAGTCGCGCGACGGTGGCGGACATGACCGGTCAGATCGCGGATTCCGTCGGCGGGTATCTGGCCGGGATGGTCGTCCTCGCGCTCTGCAACGCGGTATTCGCCTTCATCGTGCTGACGATCCTGCAGCAGCCGTTCGCCGCGCTGCTCGCGGCGCTCGCGTTCGGCATCACGCTGATCCCGCTCGTGGGCTCGGTGCTGTTCTGGATCACCGCGACGTTGTTCACCCTCATCGTCAGCCCGGTGTCGGGACTGATCTTCGCGGGCGTCTACCTCGTCTATATGCAGGTCGAGGCATACCTCCTCACGCCGCGGGTGATGAACCGCACGATCTCGATCCCGGGCTCGCTCGTCGTCATCGGCGCCCTCGTCGGCGGCACGCTGCTCGGTCTGCTCGGGGCACTCGTCGCCATCCCGGTCACGGCGTCCCTGCTGCTGATCGTCAAGCAGGTCGTCATCCCGCGGCAGGACGCGAAGAAGTAGGGCTCGCCCGCCCGGTCAGCGCATCGGGAGAAGCCGCGTCGGCGACGGCGATGGCGTGCGGTGGCGCACGCGACCGGGGACGCCGGTGCGGGGGTCCAGCGTCAGTGAGACGATCTCGTGCGCGAGCTGGCCGGCCACCAGGAGCGTGTCGTCGACGACGACGTGGTGACGGGGCCAGTGCGTGCCCGCCTCGGCGAGCGCGGTGAGCTGCAGCGCTTCCCCGGCGCCGCGGACGGCGAGGACGCCGACCGTGTCGCTGCCGCGCACCCCGGCATACAGCACCGACCCGTCACGGCTCGCGCAGAGCTCGGCC
>VGAV01000394.1 GCA_016870695.1 Actinomycetota bacterium
GACGAGCCGCCGGCGCGCCTGCACGGCGACCTGTGGGCGGGGAACGTCCTGTGGTCGCCGGAGGGGGTCGTGCTCATCGACCCCGCCGCGCACGGCGGACACCGTGAGACGGATCTCGCCATGCTCGCCCTCTTCGGGTGCCCGTTCCTGGACCGCGTCCTCGCCGGGTACGAGGAGCGCCACCCCCTGCGGGACGGCTGGTGGGACCGCGTGCCCGTGCATCAGCTGCACCCGCTGGCGGTGCACGCCGCCGGCCACGGCCCGTCGTACGGACGTGCGCTCGTCGACGCTGCCGTCCACACGCTCGCGCTCGCCGGGGAGTGACGGGGCCGGGAGCCGTGGCATCCCGGGTCCTGCCCGAGGGGCGCGGTGGAATCGGAGCGGGGCGTCGGAATCGGAGGCCACGGGCTCTCCGCTCCGAATCCGGCGCTGCCGTCCGATTCCGGGCGCGCAGCCCGCCACCGCCTCAGCCGCGCAGCGCCCGCCGCCGCGCCCGCCGCGCAGCCGCGACGTCGATCCCCGCCCCGAGGCCCACGGCGAGCACGATCGACACGAGGACGGCCACCCCGGCCCCGCCCGGGACGAGCGCGGCGACCACCGCCCCGATGACCGCCTGATACGCCGCCCACGCCGTCGCGGCGAGCGCGGCGACGCCGAGGTAGCGGGGCGGGGAGAGCCGGGCCGCGCCGGCGGCGAGGTTGACCGCCAGCCGCGCGAACGGCACGAACCGGGCGGTGAACAGCACGGCCGCGGCGTTGCGCTCCAGGCGGGACCGGGCCCCGTCCAGCGCCGCGCGCACCCGCGGTCCTCGCATCCACCGCCACCGTTCGACCCCGACGGCCCGGCCGAGGAGGTAGCAGCACAGGTCCCCGGCGAACGCGGCGCCGGCCGCCACGAGCATGACCCCGCCGAGCGTCGGGACGCCGTGGGCGGCGGCGAGCGCCCCGAACGCAGTGACCGCCGTCTCACCCGGGACCACCACGAGGAAGGCGTCCGCGAACACGAGAGCGGCCATCCCGAGCAGCGCCCACGGGCTCGCGGCGACGGTCAGCAGCCACGCGTCCACGTCCATGGCGCCACTCTCCGCCGCGGGAGCGGACGCGGGGTCGACCGGGCGGTGACGTCGCACCCAGCATCGGGTGAACATCGTGCGATGCGGCCACACGGCGGCATCCGTGGTCCCACCCTGGAAGCGTGAGAGTCGCGCTCCTGGCCGAATCCTTCCTCCCGCACATGAACGGGGTCACCGGCTCCGTCCTCCACGTCCTGCGCCACCTCGCCGAGGCGGGGCACGAGACGCTCGTCATCGCCCCGAAGGCGGGCGACGTCACCGCCGACCTGCACGGCGCCCGCACCGAGCTGCTGCGCTCCGTGCCGCTGCCCTCATACCCCGAGGTGCGCGTGGTGTTCGCGCGCGCGGCGCGGCTCACCGCTCTGCTGCGCGCGTTCGACCCGGACGTCGTACATCTCGCCTCGCCGTTCGTGCTCGGCTGGCAGGGGCTCGCCGCCGCCGACGCGCTGCGGATCCCGTCCGTCGCGGTCTATCAGACCGACGTCGTCGCCTACGCGCAGAAGTACGGGCTCCCGCACGCCACGGCGCTCGTCGCCGGGCACGTCGCGCGCCTGCACCGCCGCGCGACCCTGACCCTGGCCCCCTCGTCGGCATCCGTCCGCCAGCTCGACGACCTCGGCGTCGACCGGGTCCGCCGGTGGGGACGGGGAGTGGATGCCGCCCGCTTCACGCCCGAGCGACGCGACGACGCGTGGCGGGCCGAGGTCGCGCCGCACGGGGAGCGGATCGTCGGCTACGTCGGACGGCTCGCGCCCGAGAAGCAGGTCGACGACCTGCGGGTGCTCGCCGACCTGCCGGGCACCCGCCTCGTGGTGGTCGGCGACGGGCCGTCGCGTGCCGCGCTGGAGAAGGCGCTGCCCGGTGCGCTGTTCACGGGCCACCTCTCCGGCGACGCGCTCGCCGCGACCATGGCCGGCTTCGACGTGTTCGTCCACCCGGGGGAGAGCGAGACGTTCGGGCAGACCATCCAGGAGGCGCTCGCCAGCGGCGTGCCCGTCGTCGCCACGGGGGTGGGCGGACCGGTCGACCTCGTGCGCTCGAGCGTCGACGGATGGCTGTACCGGCCGGGCGACCTGGTCGACCTCCGTGCGCGGGTCGCGGACCTCGTCGGCGACGACGCCAAGCGCGACGCGTTCGCCCGCGCGGCCCGCGAGGCCGTGTCCGGACGGACGTGGGAGGCGCTCACCCGCGACCTCGTCGACCATTACCGGGATGCCGTCACCCTGCGCGCCATCGACGACGGCATGCTGGTGCGCGGTCGGGAGCGGGTCGCCGCGCCCGCGGCATCCCTCCCGCGCCGTCGCTGGACGAGGTACGTCGCTCTCGGGGACTCGCTCACCGAGGGGCTGTGCGACGCCTCCCGCATGCCGTCGGGGCAGTACCGCGGCTGGGCGGACCGCCTCGCGGAGCTGCTGGCGCACACCAGCGAGACCGGCCCCTTCCGGTACGCCAACCTCGCGGTGCGCAGCCGCCGCGTGCGGCACCTCATCGACGAGCAGATCCCCGCGGCGCTGGAGCTGCAGCCGGACCTCGTGTCCATCCTCATCGGGGCGAACGACCTCGTCGGCCCGGCGCCGGTGATCCCCGCGCTCGCGGCCGAGGTCGAGTCGGCCGTGCGGGCCGTCCGCCGGACCGGGGCGGACGTGCTCCTCGTGACGACGTTCCTCCCGCGCCGCGCGGCGGCCCGCATCTTCGCGCGGCGGTTCGCCGCCTACAACACCGAGCTGCGGCGGATCGCACGGGCGCACGGGGCGCTGCTGCTCGATCTCGAGGCGGTGCGCGAGATCGGGGAGCTCCCCGTGTGGGCCGACGACCTCGTGCACCTGCGCTCGCGCGGGCACCGCCTCGTGGCGTATCGCGCGGCGGAGGCGCTCGGCGTGCCCGATGCGGGCGCGCTGCTCGGACTGGACGAGGCCCTCCACGCCGACGACGACGAGCCGCGGCCCGGTTGGCTGACGAGGGACGCGCTGCCGTGGGTGTGGCGACGGGTGCGGGGACGGACGGCCGGCGACGGCGTCGTCGCGAA
>VGAV01000395.1 GCA_016870695.1 Actinomycetota bacterium
CTGCACTGGGAGAAGCTGAACGACAACAAGCCCATCCTCGCCAACCTCGGCGGCGACCTCGGCGTGCGCGACCCGCACCTCGTCCGTTCCCCCGAGGGCGACAAGTACTGGATCATCGGCACCGACCTGCATGCCGAAGGCGGCGGCCCCGGCGGCTCCGGCTGGAACCAGCTGAACGCCAGCCAGAACATCGTCGTCTGGGAGTCCACCGACCTGGTGAACTGGAGCGACCAGCGCATCGTCTTCGCCGGGTTCGACAAGGCCGGCTGCGTATGGGCGCCCGAGGCGATCTACAACGAGGCCACCGGCGAGTACTACGTCTACTGGGCGGCCCGCGACCAGCGCGACAACGGGACCGAGGACTGGGCCCTCCGGATGTACCTGACCAAGACCCGGGACTTCGTCTCCTTCACCGAGCCGGAGATCTGGACGACCCTCAACCCGAAGGGCGACGGTCAGGGCGGACGCAGCATCATCGACTCGACGATCGCCAAGGAGGGCGACACCTACTACCGCTTCTCCACCTCCGACTGGGACACCGTCGTCGACACGGCACCGTCGCTGGACGGCCCGTGGACGCAGAAGATCGGCCCCGGCCAGGCGGCCGCCGCCGGGATGCGGGCGCGTATGGAGGGCCTGACCGTCTATCAGCTGCCCGACGGTCGCTGGTCGGTCATGGGCGACGAGTTCAACTACTACGGACACATCGCCGACACGCTTTCGAGCCTGAAGTTCCGTCAGCTGAGCAGCGGCAGCGGCGCCGACCAGTTCTCGTTCGACCAGTCGTTCCGGCATGGGTCCGTCCTGCGCCTGTCGAAGGCCGAGGAGCAGCGCCTGCTGGCCGCATACGGTGACGCGCCGGTCGAGCCGACCGACCCGGAGGAGCCCGTGCAGGGCCCGATCGCGGAGTACACCTTCGAGAACGGCTCCCTCGCGGACACCGTCGGGGACGCCGACCTCACCGCGTCCGGCACGGCCGCAGTCGCGACCGACGCCGACCAGGGGTCGGCCCTGCGCCTGACGGGTGCGGCGAACGGGTTCGCCTCGTTCCCGACCGGGTTCTTCGACGGCCGCGACACCATGACGGTGTCGATGGACGTCAAGTCCGAACTGAACGACGGCAACTTCTTCACCTTCGCCTTCGGTCAGAACCAGGACCGCTACTCGTTCCTGCGGGTGCGCGGCGGCGACGCCCGGACGGCCATCACGAAGTCGACCTGGCAGGCCGAGTCGGACGTCACCGGCTCCATCTCGGCCGGGCAGTGGCACCGCTACGACCTCGTCTACGACGGCAAGACGCTGCGGATGTACATCGACGGCGTCAAGGTGGACGAGAACACCGCGCTCAACGCCTCTGTCAGCGAGCTCGGCTCGAACCTCGCCGGCTACCTCGGCCGGTCCTTCTACGGCGCCGACCGCGCCTTCCAGGGATGGTTCGACAACGTGCGCGTCTACAACCGCGCCCTGTCCTCGACCGAGATCCTCGAGAATGCGGGCGTCGAGGACCAGCTGCTCGACGTGTCGCTCACGCAGCCCGAGAAGCTCAAGCTCGCGCCGATCGTGAACGGGGACGCACGCACCGTCATCCTCCCCGTCGTGAAGGGCACGGACGTGTCCCGGCTCGCCCCGACCTTCGCCACCGTGTCGGGGGCGACCGTGTCGCCCGCGTCGGGGACGACGGTCGACCTGCGCACGCCCGTCACCTACACGATCACCACGCCTACGGGCGAGAAGGCGACGTGGAAGATCGAGGCCCGCGTCGTCAACAGTCCGGTGCTGCCGGGGCTGTACGCCGACCCGAACATCGCGGTGTTCGGCGACACGTACTACATCTATGCGACGACCGACGGCTTCCCCGGCTGGGGCGGCAAGGAGTTCTACGTCTGGAAGTCGAAGAACCTCACCGACTGGACGCGCTCGGCCGCGCCGTTCCTCACGCTCGACGGCGCCGACGGCAACGTCCCGTGGGCGACCGGCAACGCGTGGGCGCCGACGATCATCGAGCGGGGCGGGAAGTACTACTTCTACTTCAGCGGGCACAACCCGACGTACGACCGCAAGACCATCGGCGTCGCGGTGGCCGACTCTCCCGAGGGTCCGTTCGTGGCCCAGCCCACCGCGATGGTCCTCAACAACGAGGCCGTCACGTCGGGCCAAGCCATCGACCCCGCCGCGTTCCACGACCCGGTGACGGACAAGTGGTACCTCGGCTGGGGCAACGGCTCACCGGTCCTGGCGGAGCTGTCGGACGACATGCTCTCGATCAAGCCGGGGACGTACGAGCGGATCAACGGACTGACGGACTTCCGTGAGGGCGTGTTCTTCAACTACCGGAAGGGTCTGTACCACCTGACGTACGCGATCGACGACACGGGGTCCGAGAACTACCGGGTCGGCTACGCCACCGCGGCCAGCATGAACGGTCCGTGGACCTACCATGGCGTGATCCTCGAGAAGGACCTCGCCCTCGGCATCAAGGGACCGGCGCACAGCTCGATCATCAACGTGCCCGGCACGGACGACTGGTACATCGCCTACCACCGGTTCGCGATGCCGAACGGCAACGGCACCAACCGCGAGACCACCATCGACCGGGTCACCTTCGGCGCGGACGGCCTCATGCAGAAGATCGTGCCGACGCTGGAGAGCGTGGCTCCGCAGACGGTGCCCGCGGCCGGCCCGGAGATCACGTCGACGGCGGTCACCCGCTGCGTGGCGGGCAAGGTGACCCTCGTGGTCAGCGCCGTCAACCGCGACGACGTCCCGGTGTCGGTGACGATCGCCACCGCCTTCGGGACCAGGACCGTCGCGTCCCTCGCGCCCGGGAAGACGACGGCGCAGAGCTTCACCGTGCGTCAGTCCTCGGTCGCGGCGGGCGCGGCGACCGTCACGGCCACAGCGAACGGCGAGAGCACGGAGGTCAAGCCGGCATACACGGCGCGCAGCTGCGGCTGACACCGGGCGGGCCCCTCGGCCCGCACAGGAAGGGGCCCCTCCGTTGGGAGGGGCCCCTTCGTGTGCGTCGCTCGGTGCCGTCCTGCGGAGTCCGCGTCCGCCACGCCGGCGGGCCGTGCCGCAACGCGGCGTGTCAG
>VGAV01000396.1 GCA_016870695.1 Actinomycetota bacterium
TCCTCACCAACGCGCGCCTGACGCGTCGCGGCGCGGAGAAGTGGGTCGTCATCGACATCTGCCTGCTGGCGGTGCCCCTGGCGATCGTCGTCGCGCGGATCTACCACGTCCTCACGCACGCCGGGTACTACTTCGGTCCGGGCTCGAACCCCTGGAACCCCTTCGAGCCGGGCTCGGTCTGGGCGATCTGGGAGGGCGGCATCGCCATCTACGGCGCGCTCATCGGCGGCGCCATCGGCGCGTACCTCGGCTGCAAGTGGACCGGCATCCGGTTCTGGACCTTCGCCGACGCGGTCGCGCCGGGTCTGATCATCGCGCAGGCCATGGGCCGCTTCGGCAACTGGTTCAACCAGGAGCTGTTCGGCCAGCCGACGGACCTGCCGTGGGGCCTGGAGATCGACGCGAACAACCCGGCCGTCCCCGTCGGGCTGCCATCGGGCACGCTTTTCCAGCCGACTTTCCTCTACGAGGTCATCTGGAACCTGCTCGGCGCCGCCGTCATCCTGTACGTCGGCAAGCGCTTCGGCCTGCAGTGGGGACGCCTGTTCGGCGTGTACCTCGTCTGGTACTCCGCGGGCCGCATCGTCTGGGAATCCATCCGCATCGACCCCAGCGACATCATCCTCGGCCTGCGCACCAACGTGTGGGCCGCGATCATCGGCGTCGTCCTCGGTCTGGTGATCATCGTCGTCCAGAAGCGACGCCACCCGGGTCTGGAGCCCTCGCCGTACGTGCCCGGGCGCGAAGCCAAGGGCAGCGGGGCTGTAGACTCAACCGACCCCTCTGACTTCGTCGACGTGAGCGAGCCGCCCGCGACGAACGACCGCGTCGAGACCAGCGCCACAAGCAGCTCCTCGACGAAATGACTCCACTGGGCCGACGTCGTCCCATCCCCAGCAGCAGCAGCAAGTGAGGACGGTTGGTATGGCTTCCTCGAGCCTCCGTTCCGGCGCCGTCGGTGGCGCGTTCCCCGCCCGTCAGGGCATGTACGACCCGTCGTTCGAGAAGGACGCCTGCGGTCTGGCGATGGTCGCGACCCTCCGGGGCGAGGCCGGCCACGACATCATCGATCTCGCGCTGACGGCGCTCCGCAACCTCGAGCACCGCGGTGCCATCGGCTCGGACGCGGGCACCGGCGACGGTGCCGGCATCCTCACGCAGATGCCGGACGCGTTCCTGCGCGCGGTCGTCGACTTCGACCTGCCGCCGGTGGGGGAGTACGCCGCGGGCATGGTCTTCCTGCCCCTCGGACACGACGAGCGCGCCGCGCAGAAGGCCGGGATCGAGCGGATCGCCCGCAGCGAGAACCTCGAGGTGCTCGGCTGGCGCGAGGTGCCGGTCGAGCCCGAGAACCTCGGCAAGCTGGCCTTCGAGGCCCGCCCCGCCTTCGAGCAGCTGTTCGTCTCGCACCCGGCCGTCGGCGACCAGCCGGCCCTGTCGGGCATCGCGCTGGACCGCCGCGTCTTCCGCCTGCGCAAGCGCGCCCGCAACGAGCTCGACGCCTACTTCGTCTCCCTGTCGAGCCGTACGCTCGGCTACAAGGGCATGGTCACGACGCTGCAGCTCGAGCCGTTCTACCCCGACCTCCAGGACGAGCGCTTCGCGTCGGAGCTGGCCGTGGTGCACTCGCGCTACTCGACGAACACGTTCCCGTCCTGGCCGCTGGCCCAGCCGCTGCGCATGCTCGCGCACAACGGTGAAATCAACACCGTCAAGGGCAATCGCAACTGGATGCGGGCGCGGCAGTCGCAGCTGGAGTCCGAGCTCATCGGCGACATCCAGCCGCTGCTGCCCATCTGCACCGAGGGCGCGAGCGACTCGGCCTCGTTCGATGAGGTGCTGGAGCTCCTGACCCTCACCGGCCGCAGCCTGCCCCACGCCATCATGATGATGGTCCCCGAGGCGTACGAGAAGCAGGCGACGATCCCCGCCGACCTCCGTGCCTTCTACGACTACCACTCCATGCAGATGGAGCCCTGGGACGGTCCGGCCGCGCTCATCTTCACCGACGGCACCCTCGTGGGTGCGACGCTGGACCGCAACGGCCTGCGTCCCGGCCGCTGGACCGAGACGACCGACGGCCTCGTGGTCATCGGCTCCGAGACCGGCGTGCTCGACTTCGCGCCGGAGCGCATCAAGCGCCGCGGGCGCCTGCAGCCGGGCCGCATGTTCCTCGTCGACACCGCCGAAGGCCGCATCGTCGAGGACGAGGAGATCAAGGCGCAGCTGGCCGCCGCCGAGCCGTGGCAGGAGTGGCTCGACAAGGGCCGCGTCAAGCTGAGCGAGCTGCCGGAGCGCGAGCACATCGTGCACCCCATCGCCTCGATCACGCGCCGTCAGCGCACCTTCGGCTACACGGAGGAGGAGGTGCGCATCCTCCTGACGCCCATGGGACAGAACGGCACCGAGCCCCTCGGGGCCATGGGCAGCGATGCGCCCGTCGCCGTGCTCAGCGAGCGCCCGCGCCTGCTGTTCGACTACTTCCTGCAGCAGTTCGCCCAGGTGACGAACCCGCCGTTGGACTCCATCCGCGAGGAGGTCGTGACCTCGCTCTCGCTCGGTCTGGGTCCGGAGCGCAACCTCCTGGACTGGGGCCCGGAGCACACCCGCACGGTGACGCTCGACTTCCCCGTGATCGACAACGACGAGCTCGCGAAGATCCAGCACATCGACACCGCCCTGCCCGGGCGGTCGTCTGTCACGATCCGCGGTCTCTACCGCGTCGAGGCCGGGCACAAGGGCCTGCAGAAGCGCCTCACGCAGATGTGCAACGAGGTCGACCACGCGATCGAGGACGGCGCCGAGTTCATCGTGCTCAGCGACCGCGACTCGAACAAGGACCTCGCGCCCATCCCGTCGCTGCTCATGCTCGCCGCGGTGCACCACCACCTCATCCGCAAGCAGACCCGCATGAAGGTCGGCCTCGTGGTCGAGGCGGGCGACGTGCGCGAGGTCCACCACATCGCGACCCTGATCGGGTACGGCGCCTCGGCGGTCAACCCGTACCTGGCGATGGAGACGGTCGAGTACCTCGTCCGCGCCGGCTACATCACCGACGTGACCCCCGAGAAGGCGGTCAAGAACCT
>VGAV01000397.1 GCA_016870695.1 Actinomycetota bacterium
CGGGGCGCGGGGCGTCCGGGTACTTCGAGCCGAAGTGGTTCGACACCGACGGCCGGCACATCCAGGCGCACGGCGGGCAGGTCGTGACGACGGAGGAGGACGGCCGGACCGTCTACTACTGGTACGGCGAGGATCGCACGAACGGGTATTGGAACAGCCCCGGCGTCGGGGTCTACCGGTCGACGGATGCCAAGAACTGGACCAACCTCGGCACGGCGCTGCGCAGCGTCTCCACCCGCGACGAGCTGCTGACGCCGTACTTCGACGACCTCTACGACACCGTCGACGAGAACGGCCGGCCGCGCACGGGAAAGGTCGATGCCCTCGCCTACCACTTGAACTCGACGCAGAACTCGGACTACACGGCGATCTTCGAGCGCCCGAAGGTGCTCTACAACGCCGCCACGGACCAGTGGGTGATGTGGTGGCACGCGGACGGGCGCATCGAGCCCGGCGGCAGCACGTACGCCCGGTCCATGGCCGCCGTCGCCGTGTCCGACTCCCCCGCCGGCCCCTTCCGGATGACCGGCGCGTTCCGCATGCCGAACCGGGCCGACTACCAGGCCTGCACGCCGTACGCGGTGCCGGGGCAGGCGCGCGACATGACCGTGTTCCAGGACGACGACGGCACGGCGTACATCTCCTACTCCTCGGAGGAGAACTACACGCTCTACATCGCCGAGCTCGACGAGACGTACACGAACGTCACCCACACGACCGACCGGGACACCCTGGACGTGAACCAGTACTCGGAGGACGGTCGCTACCCGTACGTCTTCGCCGACGGGACGCCGGAGGCGCCCGTGCGCGGCGAGGACTTCCAGATCGTCAAGGAGTGCGGCCACCTCGAGGCCCCCGCGATCTTCGAGCGCGACGGCACGTACAGCGTCGTGACCTCCGGCGCGACCGGATGGGCGCCGAACCCGCAGACGTACTACACCGCCTCGGACCTGATGGGCACGTGGATCCGCGGCGTCGAGCCGGGCGACGCCCACGAGACCACGTCTTACAGCGGCATCCCGGACGGCGGTGACGGCCTGCTGTCGGTCGGCGATGTCCGCCGCTCCACCTTCGGCTCGCAGACCACGAACGTGCTCGAGCTGGAGCCGGGCAAGTTCGTCTACATGGGCGACCGCTGGAACGACGGCGCCAGCGACTCCACGTACGTCTGGCTCCCGCTCACCGTGGGCGAGAACGGCCGGCTCGAGATGCACAACCCGGCGACGGAGGACCCCGAGCGCTACGCCGACGGATGGGACGCGTCGTACTGGGACGACAAGGGCTTCGGCCACGGCACGTGGAAGGTCGTCGACGACCGCCTGCCCGACGACGTCCGGCGCGGCTCGTCCCCCGCGCTGCCGACCCGCGTGACCGTCGACGTCGACGGGCGCCGGTCCGAGGTGGCCGTCACCTGGTCGGAGCTCGACACCAGCCGCCTCGGCACGCGCACGCTCACCGGGTCCCTCGCCGACGACGCGGACTTCACCGTCGGCCGGACCTTCACGCGCACGGTGGACGTGACCGAGCCGGGCATCGTCCAGATCGCGCCGGAGGCCGAGGTCACGGCATCCCATCGCAACGATCTCGCCCGCACCGTCGTCGACGGCAGCACCGGCAAGGGCTGGGACGACTGGTCCGGCAGCGGCTACCCGCGCGACAGCTGGCTGTCGTTCGAGTGGGACACCGCGCGCGCCCTGGACTCGGTCGTCGTCGACACCTACAAGGACGGCGCCACCGCCACCTGGCCCTCGCGCATCGAGGTGCAGTACCGCGACGCGAACGGGGCGTGGGCGACCTCGTCCGCGGCCGTCTCCCTGGCTCAGGATGCCGCCGCGCCCGCGCCCGTCGTCGCGATCGACGTCCGCGCGGTCCCGGCGACCACCGCCCTCCGCCTCCGCCTGACGACGCAGACGAACACGTGGCAGTCGATCGCCGAGGTCGCGATCTGGGGACAGGGCGGGACGCCGAACGTCTGCCGCGCCGCCGACGCGGAGGTCACGGCGTCCGTGTGGCAGACGCGGTACGAGACGATGACGCCCGACCGCGCGTGCGACGGTCGCCGCGGCACCGCGTGGTCGACCTGGAGCGACACCGCCCTGAAGGACTCCGCGACGTTCACGCTGACCACCGATCAGCCGCACGGCATCGGCGGCGTCGAGTTCACCAATATCGAGGGCACCGTCACCGCGGTCACCGCCGAGTACCGCACCACGGACGGCCGATGGACGGCCGTGACGCCGATCGGCGCGGCGCCCTCCGTCGTCACGGGGACGAGGACGGTCCTGCGCTTCGCGCCGGTCCACGCCACCGGGCTGCGCCTCACGTTCGCGACGCCGGGGTCGTACCTGAAGATCCCCGAGATCGTCGTGCCGGAGGTCGAGGTCGCGCCGCACGTCACCGCGGCGGCATCCCCTCGATGCGTCGCGGGGCGCGTGACCCTGGTCACGACGGCGCGCAACGACGAGACGACACCGATCGCCCTCACGGTGAAGACCGGCTGGGGCAGCCGGACGTTCGCCGCGGTGGAGCCGGGGAAGACCATGTCGGTCGCGACGACCACGCGCGTCGCGTCGATCGCCGCGGGCACCGTCGACGTCACGGCGAGCGCGGGTGAGGCGCAGGGCACGCAGACCGTTCCGTTCGCCGCGAAGTCCTGCGGCTGAGCACGGCCGACCTCGCGAGAAACGGCCCCTGCCCCGAGGAACGCCCGCACCCGGCGTTCCTCGGGGCAGGTCGCGTTTCTCGGGCGGGCGTCGCGGCGCGAGAGGATGGATGTCATGCGCGCCATGATCATGGACACCCTCGCCGCCCCGTTGGTCGTTCGCGACGTCCCGGCGCCCACGGCCGTCCCGGGCGGCGTCGTCGTCGAGGTGCGCGCGACGGGACTGTGCCGGAGCGACTGGCACGCGTGGGTCGGGCACGACGACGTCGCACTGCCGCATGTGCCCGGGCATGAGCTGGCGGGGGTCATCGTCGAAGTCGGGGCGGGGGTGCTCGGCTGGCACGTCGGCGACCGCGTCACCGTCCCGTTCGTCAATGGATGCGGCGCGTGCGAGTGGTGCCGCA
>VGAV01000398.1 GCA_016870695.1 Actinomycetota bacterium
AGTATCTCGGCGACACCGTGCAGGTCATCCCGCACATCACCGACGAGATCAAGCGCCGCATGCGCCTGCAGGCGAGCGAGCAGCCGCAGCCCGACGTGATCATCACCGAGATCGGCGGCACGGTCGGCGACATCGAGTCGCAGCCGTTCATCGAGTCGGCGCGGCAGATCCGCCACGAGCTCGGCCGCAAGAACGTGTTCTTCGTCCACGTCTCGCTCGTGCCGTTCATGGGCGCCTCGGGTGAGCAGAAGACGAAGCCGACGCAGCACTCCGTCGCGGCCCTGCGCTCCATCGGCATCCAGCCCGACGCCCTCGTCCTCCGGAGCGACCGGCCCGTCACCGAGTCGAACAAGCGCAAGATCGCGCTCATGTGCGACGTCGACGAGGACGCGGTCGTCAACGCCGTCGACGTGCCGAGCATCTACGACATCCCGACGATGCTGAACGACCAGGGTCTTGACGCCTACATCGTCGACGCGCTCGACCTCGACAAGGCCGCGGACGTCGACTGGTCGCGCTGGCAGCGTGTGCTGCAGGCCGTCCACAACCCCAAGCACGAGGTCACCATCGGCCTCGTCGGCAAGTACATCGACCTGCCCGACGCGTACCTCTCCGTCACCGAGGCCATCAAGGCCGGCGGGTTCGGGCAGGAGACGCACGTGAAGATCACGTGGATCCCCTCCGACCTGTGCGAGACGCCCGAGGGTGCGGCGAAGGCCCTGTCGGTCGTGGACGGCATCATCGTCCCCGGCGGCTTCGGCATCCGCGGCATCGAGGGCAAGCTCGGCGCGCTGCGGTTCGCCCGCGAGCAGGGCATCCCCACGCTCGGCATCTGCCTCGGCCTGCAGTGCATGGTCATCGAGTACGCGCGGACCATCGCCGGTCTCGAGGGCGCCTCGTCCAGCGAGTTCGACCCCGACACCGCGCACCCCGTCGTCGCGACGATGGCCGAGCAGGTCGACATCCTCGAGAGCGGAGACCTCGGCGGCACGATGCGCCTGGGCCTGTACCCCGCTGCACTGGCCGAGGGCTCGCTCGCCGCGGAGGTGTACGGCTCGAGCAGCATCTCGGAGCGACACCGTCACCGCTACGAGGTCAACAACGCCTACCGTCAGCAGCTGAGCGACGCCGGCCTCGTCTTCTCGGGTCTGAACCCCGACCTCGACCTCGTCGAGTTCGTGGAGCTGCCCCGCGACGTGCACCCGTACTACATCGCCACGCAGGCGCACCCCGAGCTGCGGTCGCGCCCGACGGAGCCGCACCCGCTGTTCCGCGGTCTCGTCGGGGCCGCGCTCGACCGTCACCGTTCCAGCGAGCTGTTCGACGTCGAGGAGGACTGATGGCCGACGAGCTGCGGGACGAGCGGGTCGACCTCGAGGTCGTCTCGACCGAGCGGGTCTACGAGGGCGCGGTCTGGAACGTGCGGTCCGACACCGTCCGGTACGGCGACGGCGAGATGACCCGACAGTACGTCGAGCACCCCGGTGCGGCGGCCGTGGTCGCGATCGACGACGAGGGCCGGGTCGTCCTCGTCCAGCAGTACCGTCACCCCATCAAGGAGCGCGACTGGGAGATCCCGGCGGGGCTTCTCGACGTCGCGGGGGAGCCGCCCCTCGAGACCGCGAAGCGGGAGCTGACCGAGGAGGTCGACCTCGCGGCGGAGCGGTGGCAGCACCTCGTGTCGATGCACACCACGCCCGGGGGTAACGACGAGGTCGTGCACCTGTACCTCGCACGCGGGCTCTCCGACGCGACGACGGACTTCAAGCGCGAGCACGAGGAGTCCGACATGCGCGTGGAACGCGTGCCGCTGGCCGACGTGATCGACGGGGTCCTGGCCGGACACCTGCGCAACGGCATTCTGGCCGTCGGGGCGCTCGCCGCCGCCGAGGTGCTGCGCCGCGAGGCCGCGTCGGCCTGACGTGGAGCTCGAACGGGCGGTCGAGGCGTACGTGCGCCACGTCGCGCTCGAACGGGGTCTCTCCGACCACACCGTCGCGGCCTACACCCGCGATCTCGCCGGTTATCTGACGTGGCTGGGCGACCGCGGCATCCATGACAGCGCCGCGATCACGCCCGCCCTCGTCGCGGACTTCGCCGCGGAGCGCGCCGCCGCCGACCCGCCGCCGGCGGCGACGTCGCTCGCACGGCTGCAGTCGTCGGTGCGGGGGCTGCACCGCTTCCTCGTCCGGGACGGCATCGACGTCGACGACCCGAGCGCGCGCCTGCGGCCACCGAAGACGCCGCAGCGCCTGCCGAAGGCGCTCACCATCGCGCAGGTGGAGCAGCTCCTGGATGCCGCGGGCCCGACCCCCGGGACAGAGGACGCGGGCGCGGCCGATCCCGCCGCCGTTCGCGATCGCGCTCTGCTGGAGCTGCTGTACGCGACGGGCGCGCGCGTGTCCGAGATCGTCCAGCTCGACGTCGACGACACCGCGTACGGCGACGTGCTGCGCGTGCGCGGCAAGGGCGGGAAGGAACGCGTCGTGCCCGTCGGGTCGTACGCCCGCGCCGCCGTCGACGCCTACCTCACGCGGGTACGTCCCGCGCTCGCCGCGAAGGGACGGGCCACGCCGCGGCTGTTCCTCGGCGTCCGCGGCGCGCCGCTGTCACGGCAGAGCGCCTGGCTCGTCCTGCAGGCCGCGGCGGAGCACGCCGAGCTGACCGCGCACGTCTCGCCGCACACACTGCGTCACTCCTTCGCAACGCACCTCCTGCAGGGCGGGGCGGATGTCCGCGTCGTGCAGGAACTCCTCGGTCACGCCTCCGTCGCCACGACGCAGATCTACACGCACGTCTCGGTCGACGCCCTGCGGGACGTCTACGCCGTGTCACACCCGCGCGCGCGCTGACGCCGCGGCATCCGTTCGGGGGTTGGGGCCTCGTGCCGTCGTGCGGAGATTTCGAGAGACACGCCGGGGCGCGTGGGCCCGTGCGCGGCGTGTCGGGGTGGGAATCCGCGGGACGGTCCGGGAAGAGGGATCCCGCCGGGAGGCATCCGTTCGTCGTCTGTCCGGGTGGGGCCTTGTGCCGTCCTGCGGAGATTTTGAGAGACACG
>VGAV01000399.1 GCA_016870695.1 Actinomycetota bacterium
AGCGCGCGCTCCACCTGCTCGGCTGGACGCGACTGGAAGAACCCCATCGACACGAGGGTGACGCCCCCGGCGAAGAGGGCCGCGACGAACGCGAGTCCGAGCAGCTGGACGGGCTTCATCAGGTCGCGGCGGGTGGGCTTGTCGGTCATGACGCAGGCTCCTCGACGGATGCGACCGGGACGGTGTCGGGGCGACGCGGCGACAGACCCGCGATGGCGAGGAAGACCGCGACGATGGCGGCGTACCCGCCGAACAGTCCGACGGCGATCGTGATCCCGGTCAGGGTGAACGATCGTCCCGCGTCCTCGATGAAGTACTCGAGGGCGTAGCCCGAGTTGGTGAAGAGCAGGGCCACGCCGAGGAGCACCGTCAGCGCGCCGACGATGAGGCCGTCGCGCGCGGCGCCGTCGACCCGTCCGGCCCGGCGGGCCAGCAGGGCGGCGGTCGCCTCGATGACGCCGCTCACAAGAGCCCACACGATGACCACGACGAAGAAGAAGACGGTGCCGCGTCCTGCGGAGGCGACCAGTCCGGCGAGGACCGTGACCACCGCGAGCAGGACCACCGGGGCGCGTCGGCCCTGCGGGAAGGCCAGCCAGGCGCCCAGGGCGAACACGAGTCCGGTCGCGATGGCGAACCCGCTGAAGACGGACAGGCCGACCGGTGCGGAGTGGTCGGTCGAGAACGTCACCATCACGGCGGCGACGGCCGCGAAGAGCGCGCGCGCGAGCTGCAGATGGCGCACGTCGAACGCGCGCGCGGGTGAAGGAGAGGTCACGGGTGATCCTGAGGGAGCGAGGACGATGGCATCCAGTCTATTCCTCGGTTCCCGGCAGACCTCCGTGCCCCCTGTGGATGCTTCGGCGGTGGATCTTCCGCGCCCGACGGGTCGGCGTAGACATGTCCGATTGTTTACGTCGACGCGCGACCGAAGGCTGCAGAAATCGATCTGTTGGGGCATTCTGATTGTGGGAGCGGAAAACAAATGGGGGACGAGATGATCTACGACCAGCGCCATCGCAGACCGTCCGAGGACGAACGGCTCGGCGAAAGCGCGTTCCATGCGGCAGCGTGATCCGGACGAGACGGCGCAGTCCTTCACCGACCGGCACCCCTGGATCGACGGGCGACTCGTCGACCGTGCCGTGTCCCGCGTGCTGGCGGGCGAGTCCATCGTCTTCAGCGGACCGGCGGGGTCGGGGGCCCCTCTCTACGTCCTCGCGGTAGAGGCGCAGGTCAAGGCACAGCGGCCGGACGTCTGGCGCGCGGCGCAGTGGTTTCAGGATGCCGCCTCGCTGTCGACCGACGCCCGGATGAGTCTCCTCGAGACGATCCGGCGGGGCACCACGCCCGTCGTCCTCGGGCTGTCGTCGCTTCCTCGGACGGATGCCGCCGCGCCCATCGGACGTTTCGCCATGGCCCTCTCCCGGGCCTGGCTGGATGGGAGCGCGCACCGCATCGACGTCGGTCGCCTGTCGGACGACGCCCTCATCCGGCTCATGCGCGAGATCGGGTCGGCGGACCGCCTGCCGCTGGTCAGCCGCGCCCGCGTCGTCGCGTGGAGCAACGGCGTACGCGTCCTGGCGCAGCAGCTGCACGCCGCCGCGGTCGGCGCCGGCCCCGACGCCGAGGCGCAGAAGCGCGCGATGGCACGGCCGCATCTGGGGTCGGCGTTGTTCGACGCGTACTCCTCCCTGCTGATGCCGCTCAGCGAGCACGACCAGCGCATGCTGGCCCACCTGATCGAGAACGGTGAGGGCACGCCCGCGGCCGAGGTGGTCGGCAGCGAGATGGCGATGCGTCTCGAGGCGGCGCGCGTCCTCTCGGCCCCGGATGCCGACGGCATGAGCCACATCCCCGAACCGCTCGTGCGCGTCGCGGTCACCATGCGCACGCTGGGCGGGCGCTCGGAGCAGGTGCAGGACGCCGCGTCCGCGCGGGACACGGGCGAGCCCGTCACCGTCCCGACGGGGGCGCCGCGCCGTCCGGAGGTCGCCGCGATCTTCGAGCGGGTCATGAATATGGACTTCGTCGGCGCCAATGACGGCGCCCGGCGCATCCTCCTCCTGCCGTCCGCCGCGCCGCGCGACCGGTACCTCGCCGCCGTCGCCGCGGGACTCTCGACGGCGTACGCGGGGTCGTGGACCGAGAGCGCGCTCCTCTTCGAGCGCGCGGACACGCTGGCGGACGTCTTCCCGCACGACATCCACGGGTGGGACGAACTGCTCGGGCTCTGGCTCGAGGCGTACGCCCGCACGTTGTCGGGCGCCCCGCTCGACGGGGTCTGCACCCGGCTCACCCGCCGCGCGGTCGCCGCCGTGAACGAGGAGGACGACGGCTCGCTGCTGCTGGCGAGCGCCCTCAGCGCCTGCCTGCACGCGATGTCGGGCAACGCGGGCGCGGCCGAGCTGGAGCTCGCCGTGGTCTCGGCGAACGCCGCGGGCTTCGACGAGCACCAGTGGATCCTGCCGATGGTGCGGATCGCCGTCGCCACCTGCTTCGCGGTGAGGGGCGAGGTGGCGCGCGCCGAGGAGCTGCTGCAGATCTCGCGCGCCGCCGCCGAGAAAGTGCCGCTGGTCCGCTGGTACCTGTCGGTCGCGGACTGCGCCCTCGAGTACGCGCGCGGGTCCTCGGGCGAGACGCCGACGAGCGAGACCGCGGACCTGCTGCTGCGGACCGGGCGGGGCGGCCTGCTGCTGGAGCTGCACGCGCTGTTCCACTTCGTCACGGCCGTGCGCACCGCCGGGCCCGACCATGTCGAACGCCTCCGCACGCTCAGCACCCTCGTGGACGCGCCGGTGTCGACCATCGTCCGTCGCTGGTCGGGCACCGGCCACGCGCGCGGCGACGGCGACCATTCGCCGTTCCTGCTGTGGTCGGCGGGACACTGGGCCGGGGCGACGAGCGCGGAACGCGTCGCGGGCGGCGTCGAGCTGCTCAGCGACCGCGAGCGCGAGGTGGCCGCCCTCATCGCCGAGGGCCTGTCGAACCGGCGGATCGCCGAACGGCTGTTCCTCTCGGTGCGCACGGTCGAGTCTCACGTCTACGTCGCCC
>VGAV01000400.1 GCA_016870695.1 Actinomycetota bacterium
GCGCGGTCCGCCCCGGGTGCAGCGCCGCACGCTGCGCCTGCACGAGCTCGATGTCGGCGCCCGCGGCCGCGGCGAGGACGCGCACGGCGTCCACGGCATCCGCCAGATCCGCGGGCACCGCCGCCTGACCCGGCTGCTTGGCCACGAGGCTCCCCGTGAGCAGCACGGCAGCGAACCGGCGCTGCGGCGGGATGGCGGCATCCAGGGCCGTCAATGTCGCCGCGTCGGGACGCACCGCCAGCGGCGGGACGGATGCCGTGCCGTACTGCACGCCCGGGGCGGGGAGGAAGACGGTGCCGATCTCGAACAGCGCGAGGTCGGTGATGCCGCGCGAGACGTTGCGGTGCGCGACCTGCAGCAGCGCCGGCACGAGCGAGCGGCGCAGGAACGGCGCGAGGCCGTCGAGCGGGTTCGCGAGCTTGACGCTCGGCAGCTTCTCGCCCGTCGCGGACCCGTGCAGGTCGTTGTTCTCGGCGGTGGTGAAGGGGAACGACGGCGTCTCGACGAACCCGGCCGCGGCGAGGGCGTTGGCGACGCGGCGCCGTCCCTGCTGCGCCGTCGTCAGTCCGCGACCCGACGGCGGGGTGGGCAGCACCGACGGGATCCGGTCGTACCCCTCGATGCGGGCGACCTCCTCGGCGAGCGTCCACTTGTCGGTGAGGTCGTGGCGCCAGGACGGCGGGACGACGCTCCAACCGGCCTCGCGGGCCTCGACGTGGCATCCGATCAGGCGCAGCGCGTCCTCGGTCTCGGTGTCGGTGTAGTCGACGCCGATCAGTCCGGCGACGAAGCCGTTCGGCAGGGTGATCGCGTCGCGGGAGTACTCCGCGCCCAGCGATCCGCCCAGCTCGGTGTCCAGGGTGCCGCCGGCCAGCTGCACCATGAGTCCGGCGACGCGCTCGGCCGCCACGTAGGCGACGAGCGGGTCGACGCCGCGCTCGAAGCGACGCGACGCCTCGGACGGCAGCTTGTGGCGCCGGGCCGTGCGCGCGATCGACACCTGGTCGAAGGTCGCCGCCTCGATGAGGACGTTGCGGGTGTCGGGTCCCATCTCGGTGGGGCCGCCGCCCATCACTCCGGCGAGACCGATGGGGCCCGACTCGTCGGTGATGAGCAGGTCCTCGGCATCGAGCGTGCGCACCTGGCCGTCGAGGGTCTCGAGCTTCTCGCCCTGCTCCGCGCGACGGACCGTGATGCCGCCCTGCAGGCGGTCGAGGTCGTAGCCGTGGATGGGCTGGCCGAGCTCGAGCATCACGTAGTTCGTGATGTCGATGAGCACGCCGAGCGAGCGGATCCCGGCGAGGGACAGACGCGTGATCATCCACGGCGGCGTCGGACGCGACGGGTCGACGTCCCGGACGATGCGCGCGACGAACTCGCGGGCGCCCACGCGGCCGCGGATCGGCGCACGGTCGTCGACGGCGACCGGGAAGCCGGAGGGCGCCCGGGTCACGGCCTCGTCGTGACCGGCGCCCGGGTCTCGGAACGACGCGCCGGTGGCGTGGGAGTACTCCCGCGCCACACCGCGTAGCGACAGCGCGTATCCGCGGTCGGGCGTGACGTTGATCTCGACCGCGACGTCGTCCAGGCCGAGCAGGGCGATCGCGTCGGTGCCGACGGGCGCGTCGATGCCGAGGTCGACCAGGCGCAGGATGCCGCTGTGCTCGCTGCCGAGGCCCAGCTCCTTCGCCGAGGCGATCATGCCGTCCGACACGTGACCGTAGGTCTTGCGCGCGGCGATGGGGAACGGGCCGGGGAGGACCGAGCCGGGCAGGGTCACCACGACCTTGTCGCCCTCGAAGAAGTTGCCGGCACCGCAGACGATGCCGCGGACGCCGCCGTGCTCCGCGCCCACGTCCACCTGGCACCACCGGATGGTCTTGCCGTTGGACTGCGGCTCGGGGACGAACTCGACGACCTGGCCGACGACGATGGGGCCGGACAGCTCGAAGCGGTGCACGTCCTCCTCTTCGAAGCCGACCGACACGAGGGCGGCGAGGACGTCGTCGGGCGTGGCCTCGGCGGGGACGTCGACGTACTCACGCAGCCAGGACAGAGGGACGCGCATCAGACCACCATTCCGAACTGCTCACTGAAGCGGACATCGCCCTCGGCCATGTCGCGCATGTCCTGCACGTCGCTGCGGAACATCAGCGTCCGCTCGATGCCCATGCCGAACGCGAAGCCCGAGTACTCCTCGGGGTCGATACCGGCGGCACGCAGGACGTTGGGGTTCACCATCCCGCAGCCGCCCCACTCGATCCAGCGCGCCCCGCCCTTGAAGGTGGGATGCCACAGGTCGAGCTCGGCACTCGGCTCGGTGAACGGGAAGTAGTTCGCGCGGAAGCGCGTCTTGGCCTCGGGGCCGAACAGCACGCGGGCGGCGTGGTCGAGCGTGCCCTTGAGGTGGGCCATCGTGATGCCCTTGTCGATGACAAGCCCCTCGAACTGGGTGAACACGGGCAGGTGCGTCGCGTCGAACTCGTCGGTGCGGTAGACCCGCCCGGGGCACAGCACGTAGATCGGCAGGTCGCGCTCCAGCATCGACCGCACCTGGACGGGGCTCGTGTGCGTGCGCATCACGAGGTGGCGGGCGACGGGGTCGACGAAGAACGTGTCCTGCATCTGCCGCGCCGGGTGGTCGACGTCGAAGTTCAGGGCGTCGAAGTTGAACCACTCGTGCTCGAGCTCGGGGCCCTCCGCGATCTCCCACCCCATGCCGACGAAGATGTCCGACACCTGCTCCTGGAGGAGGGAGATGGGATGCCGCGCCCCCACGCGCGCGCGCTGCGGCAGCGCCGTCACGTCGATGCGCTCGGCCTCCAGCTGCGCGGCGGTCTCCGCCTCGGCGAGCTCGGCCTCCCGGGCCGCCAGGGCCTGGTTCACGCGGCCGCGGGCCTGGCCCACCAGCTTGCCGAAGGCGGCCTTGTCCGCCGGGGCGACGTTGCGCAGCTGGGCGTTCAGCCGCGCGAGCGGGGACTGCTCCCCCGTGTGCGCGGAACGGGCCGCTTTGAGGTCGGCGGTCGTCGCGGCGGCGGCGATCG
>VGAV01000401.1 GCA_016870695.1 Actinomycetota bacterium
CGCCGTGCGCGCGGCCGGGTACGACGCGCGCGTCCGCACGCGCGGAGTCGCCACGACCTCCCGGAGCGGCTCGGGTGCGGGCGAGGTGTCCGTGGCATCCGTCCCGGGCGCTCCCGTCGGCTCGCACGACGCCGGGCGGGACGCCCCCGCCGGGCACGCCGTACAGGCGGGCCACGACGCCCCCGCCGGCCACGTCCACGACGTCGCCGACGCGCCCGGTGCCACGACGCTGCGGACGCGCCTGCTCGTCTCGGCCGCGCTGTCGCTGCCGGTCGTGCTGCTGGGCATGGTCCCGCCGTGGCAGTTCCCCGGGTGGCAGTGGCTGTCGCTCGCGCTCGCGACCCCGGTGGTGCTGTGGGGCGGCTGGCCCTTCCACCGGGCGACCCTGCGCAACGCGCGACATGGCAACGCCACGATGGACACCCTCATCACCCTCGGCACCTTCGCCGCGTACCTCTGGAGCGTCTGGGCGCTCGTCTTCGGCACGGCCGGACGTATCGGCCTGCAGCACGAGGTCATGCTCTTCGGGCCGGTGCACGACGCGACCGCGGTCGTCTACTTCGAGGTCGCCACGGCGGTGACGACCTTCCTTCTGCTCGGCCGCGTCATCGAGCAGCGCTCCACCCGTACCGCGGGCGCCGCCTTGCGGGCCCTGCTCGACCTCGGGGTGCGCGACGTGGAGCTCGCGGACGGCCGGCGCATCGACGTCGCCGAGCTCGCGGTCGGAGATGTGTTCGTCGTACGCCCGGGGGCGACCGTGGCGACGGACGGCGTCGTCGTGGAGGGCGCGGCGAGCGTCGACGAGAGCATGCTGACGGGGGAGTCCCTCCCGTTCGAGGTGACGGCCGGGTCCCCCGTCACCGGCGGCACCATCGCCGCCGGCGGCCGTCTGGTGGTCCGCGCGACGGGTGTCGGCGAGGACACGCGCCTCGCCCGCATCGCGCGCCTCGTCGAGGACGCGCAGCTCGGCAAGAGCCGTGTGCAGCGGCTCGCCGACCGCGTCTCGGCGATCTTCGTCCCGATCGTCATCCTCCTGGCCGTGCTCACCCTCGGCGCCTGGCTGCTGGCCGGGCAACCCGTCGCCGCCGGCTTCACGGCGGCCGTCGCCGTGCTGATCATCGCCTGCCCCTGCGCCCTCGGACTGGCCACCCCGATCGCGATCCTCGTCGGCACCGGACGCGGCGCGCAGCTCGGCGTGCTCGTCACCGGGCCCGAGGCGCTGGAGTCCGCCGAGCGCATCGACACGATCGTCCTCGACAAGACCGGCACCCTCACCTCCGGCCGCATGAGCGTCACCGCCGTCGTCCCCGTCGAGGGGATGGATGCCACCACCGTCCTGCACCGCGTCGCGGCGGTCGAGCGCGGGTCGGAGCACCCCGTCGCTCACGCGATCGTCGCGGCCGCGGGCGCGGGCCCCGTCGCCCGCGACCTGGAGGCCCTGCCCGGACGCGGTGTCGTCGGGACCGTGGACGGCGTCCGCGTGTTCGCCGGGCGCCCCGCGCTCGCCGCGGAGCGGGGTGCGTCGCTGCCCGCCGAGCTGGCCGCTGCCGTCGCCGCGGGGGAGGAGCGGGGGACCGTGGTCGTCGTCGGATGGGCCGACGCCGACGGTGTCGACCGGGCGCGCGCGGTGATCGAGATCGCCGACACCGTCCGGCCGGAGAGCGCAGAGACCGTCGCCCGCCTCCGCGAGATGGGGCTCGAGCCCGTGCTCCTCACCGGCGACAACCCCCGCATCGCGGGCGTCGTCGCCGCCGAGCTGGGGATCGCCGCCGTCCGCGCGAGCGTGCTGCCCGAGGGCAAGGTGGAGGAGATCGCACGGCTCCGGGCCGAGGGGCGGACCGTCGCGATGGTCGGCGACGGCGTGAACGACGCCGCGGCCCTCGCCACGGCGGACCTCGGCATCGCGATGGGCGGCGGAACGGACGCGGCGCTGCACGCCAGCGACATCGCGCTCATGCGCGACGACCCCCGCGGCGTCGTCACCGCCGTGGCCCTCAGCCGCCGCACGATGCGCGTCATCCGCGGCAACCTGTTCTGGGCCTTCGCCTACAACGTCGCCGCCCTCCCGCTGGCCGCGCTCGGGTTCCTCAACCCGATGCTCGCGGGCGCCGCGATGGCCTTCTCGAGCGTGTTCGTCGTCCTGAACAGCCTGCGCCTGCGACGCGCCCGCTGAACCCCGGGGGTCGCCGCGGCCGGGCGTTAGGGTCGAGACGACCCCGGAGGTGTCATGTCCCCCCTCAGCCGTGTCCTCGTCGCCGCTTCCGCCGCCGCGACGCTGACCCTCGCCCTGTCCGCCTGCGTCCCCGAGCCGGAGCCGGGCGCGGAGCCGACCCCGACGGCATCCACTTCCTTCTCCTCGGCGGCGCCCGCCGAGACCCCGGCGGCCAGCCCGACGCCGTCCGCCACCCCGACGACCGCGGCGCCGGCGTCGTGCGACGAGATCTACTCGGACGCGATGCGTGCGACGCTGGAGGAGCAGAACCCGCCACTCAACGACCCCGGGGTGACGCTGCTCTCGACCGAGCAGGCGCCGCTCCTGGAGCTGTTGGACGCCGTGCCCACCCTGCGGTGCTCCTGGGGCACGCCGAGCGAGCGCGGTCTCGCGACGAACGTGTCGATCGTGGATGCCGCCCAGGCGACGACCATCCGCGACACCCTGACGTCCACGGGGTTCGGGTGCGAGGACAGCGGCGACGCCACCGTCTGCCGGATCGAGCAGCGCGGGGTCTCGCTGGACGACATCCCGTACGAGCGCGGCGAGGTGCAGGCGCTCCGCGGCGACGTGTGGGTGTCCACGTCGTGGATCAACTTCGACCCCGAGGGGTACACCGAGGACATCCTCGCCACCGTGGCGGAGTGACCACCGCGCGGAACCGCTAGAATGGGTGGCGATCCCGTCATCGTTCCCGCGTGAGCCGCCCTTCCGGCGCCATCAGCCCGCGGCAGTTCCTCGGGGTCACGCATTCACCGGCTTCGGCCGGACGTCCCGGACCCTGTCCGCAAGGACACGCTCAGGAGGAGCATGCCGACC
>VGAV01000402.1 GCA_016870695.1 Actinomycetota bacterium
ACCCTGCCGACGCCGACCGGCGCCGCGGGCAGCCCGGCGAACCAGTGGATCTACGACGTGCACGTCTACCCGAAGAACGCGGTGACGCAGCTGACGAAGACCCGCGTCCCCGCCCCGGCGGGCTCGGTCGAGCAGCGCAACCCGGACCTCGTCCGGTGGGCGATCGCCTCGTCCATCCCGACGCTCGCCGCCGGTGACGCGATCGACGTCTTCACGCTCACGGACAACCTGCCGGCCGAGCTGACGTACCTCACCGCGGCCACCGTGCCGGCCGGGGTCACCCCGTCGAACGTCGTCGTCACGAACGCCGCCGGCACCGCCCAGACGTTCACCGAGGGCACCGACTACACGATCACCGACACGGGCGGCGCGCTGACGCTGACCTTCACCGCCGCCGGTCGCACGCGCCTCGCGGGCCTCCAGGGCGGAACGGTCACGTTCAACGTGCTGACGCGCGCGACCTCGATCCCCGCCAGCGGCGTCATCGTCAACACGGCGACCGCGAACGTCAACGGCGCGACCGAGACCGTCACCGGCAGCACGCCGATCGGCCAGCTCACCGTCTCCGCGTACACCACCTCGAACGGCCGCGTGCCGCTCGCCGGCGCGGTGTACCAGGTGTTCCTCAACGAGCAGGACGCCATCAACGGCGCCAACCCGATCGTCATCAACGGCGAGACCAACTGGACGACCGGTGCCAACGGCAACGTGGTCATCCCGATCATCACGCCCGGTAACTACTACGTGCGCGAGATGACCCCGCCGACCGGATACCAGATCCCGTCGCCCGACCGCATCCTGACCGCGGTCGTGCCCGGACCCACCTCGACCACCGCGCCCGTGCGCAACTACGTCGAGTTCGCCCACAACCAGGTGCCCGCGTTCGCCCTGCCCATCACGGGTGGCGACGGCGGCCTGTGGTTCGGCGTCGGCGGCGCTGCGCTGCTGAGCATCATGGTCGGCTCCGCGCTGGTCGTCGCCCGTCGGCGCGCCCGCGCCGCTCAGGTCACGGCCTGAGGGACGATCGCACAGTGACAGAGGGGACGACGGGGCAGCTCACCCCTGCCTCGTCGTCCCCCTCTCCCGAGGGGAGGGCCGTTCCGCGGCCCTCCCCTTCGGCGTCTTCTTCCGCCGACGACTCGGCCGTCGCGGCGTCGTCCGCAGGACCGGCGGGGACCGACGCCGTTCGTGACGCCGCGCCCGTGGCATCCCCCGGTCCCGCCCTCGCGCTGCGTCGCGACCGTCGCCGCGCCCGCTGGCGTCTGCCGCGCATCCCGCTGCTGCTGGCCGTCGGCGCCCTCGCCGGCGTCGCGCTCCTCATGTACCCGACGGTCGCCGCCTGGTTCGCGCAGTACGCCCAGTCGCAGATCATCGACGGCTACTCGGATCAGATCCGCGACCTCGGCGCCGGCACCCTGGCGGACCAGCTGGATGCCGCCCGGGAGTACAACACGCGGCTCGTCGACGGCGGGGCCGAGATCGCCGCGAACGAACGACTGCCGCTGGCGAACTCCCCCGACCAGACCAGCGACTACGCCGAGCAGCTCCGTTCCGACGGCGCGGGGCTGATGGCGCGGCTCAAGATCCCCTCCATCGCGGTGGACCTGCCGATCTACCACGGCACGAGCGAGGAGGTGCTCTACGAGGGAGTGGGCCACCTCGAGGGCACGGCCCTGCCCGTCGGCGGCGACACCACGCACTCGGTCCTCACCGCGCACCGCGGTCTCGCGACCGCCGAGCTCTTCACCCACCTGGACCAGGTCGCGCTCGACGACACCTTCACGATCGAGGTGTTCGGCGAGGTGCTCACGTACCGCGTCGTCGAGACCCAGGTCGTCCGACCCGAGGACACCGAGTCGCTCGCGCCGGTCGTCGGCCGGGACCTCGTCACCCTCGTCACCTGCACCCCCCTCGGGGTCAACAGCCACCGCATCCTCGTCACGGGCGAGCGCGTCATCCCGACCCCGCAGGCCGACATCGACGGTGCCGGCGCCCGGCCCGAGATCCCCACCTTCCCGTGGTGGATCCTCGTGCTCGCCGCGGCCCTGGTCGTGGCCGGCCTGTACGTGTGGTGGTCCGGCCGTCCGCCGCGCTCCCGCCGCCCCTCCCCCGCCGCGCCCTCCCCCTCCGCTCCCGGGCCGGCCGCTCCCGGGTCGGCCGCTTCCTCCCCCTCCGCGCCCGGGCCGGCCGCTCCCGGGTCGGCCGCTTCCGGGTCGCCGAACTCCTGAGAATCAGCGGGTCGCGGCCCGGCGGCCACCTCGCCCGACCCGCCGCCCCCTCACCCAACTCCTGAGAACCGCTCGGGCGCAGCCTGTTTTCGGCCGGCCTCGGTCGGAAACCTGAAAACCTCAGGAGTTACGCGGGCACGCGCGTGCACCCACCGCCGGCCGAGCCCTCCACGCATTCAGGAGTTGTGCGGGAGGCCGACCGAGCCGACATCGCCGGCTACGACTACTCCACAGCGCGCAATGCGCCGCATCCATCCCCAAACCCGGACGACCCCACCGCGTTCGCCGGCGTCGATCCCCCAGGCTGACCGCATGGCCCGCCGTCGGAAGGACACCAACACTCCACGACCCGTCGTGCGGACGGCCGCGGAGCTGCGCGCCGAAGGCCACACCCCCTGGACGCTCGCCCGCGCCGTCCGAGAGGGGACGCTCGTCCGAGTCCGGCGCGGCCGCTACACCCTCCCGGGCCTTCCCGAGGAGATCCTCGCGGCGGCACGCATCGGCGGGCGCCTCGACTGCGTCAGCCTGCTGTCCCTGTGCGGGGTCTTCGTCCTGGAGCGGCAGGAACCGCACGTGCAGCTCGACCCGTCGGCAAGTCGTCGTCCGCGGCTCGCAGAAGGGGCGCGACGCCATTGGCGTCCGTCGGACGCCGCCCCGCAAGAACTCGCCGTCGAAATTGTCGAGGCGCTCGTCCAGTCCGTCCGCTGCCAACCACCGCGGGCCGCGATCGCCACGCTCGACAGCGCCTGGCACCTGGACCTCGTCGACGAGTGGGACATCGACGAGGTGTTCTCGCG
>VGAV01000403.1 GCA_016870695.1 Actinomycetota bacterium
GAGCGTCGACGTCTTGAACCGTCGCGCGAAGGTGGCCCCTTTCCGCGTGCCCGCCATGTCCTCGAAGTCCGGCAGCCCCGTCAGGTAGACCGCGAGGGGCAGCGACCGCCGCACCCGCGCTCCGCCGGGGACGGCCACCTCCGTCTCGTACGTGAGGGCGTCCCCCAGTGCGATGAGCAGCTGCGACAGCGCCTTGTCGTTGGTGATGTTCTGGACCTCGTCGACGTGGATGAGGGCGACCCGCCGTCCGTCCTCGAGCGCGGCGCGCCCTACCTCCACCAGCAGGTCGGTGAGCGCGGAGAAGGGCTCGGCACCCTCCGCACCTCGCAGGGTCAGCGACAGTCCCGAGACCGCGACCGCCTCCACGCGGGCCAGCGCCTCCGCGATGCGACTCTCCCGCGCGGCCGGCAGTCCGGCCTGCCCGGCCAGATCGAGGACCGCGCGCGCGACCAGCTTGAGCGGGTCCGACCCGGCGGGGATGCGCAGCTGCGGCGTCACCCAGTCGCCCGCGCGCGACGCCTCCGCGGCGATGCGCCGCACCAAAGCCGACTTGCCGAGACCCGGCTCGCCGAGGATGGTGCGCCCGCGTTCCGGCAGGCCCGCGAGGCGGCGGGGACGGACGACGTCGCGCCAGTCGCCGAGGTGCTCGGTGCGTCCGGCCCAGACGTCGGGGACGGTGTCGGAGCCGGGGCTGAACGGGTTCGTGAGGGCGGTGCGCACGTCGATAACATTATCAAAACATCGGCCGGCGATAAGGTTATCAACGCGAGGATCGGCCGACACGGTCACCGCGCCGGCCGATCGTCCTCCCCCTCTCTACGAGGACGCGGCGGACTCCGGGTGCAGCACGACCTTCGTCCACCCCTCGTCGCGCTTGTCGAAGTGCTCGTACGCGTCGACCGCGCCGTCGAGGCCCAGCTCGTGGCTGACGATCCACGACGGCGTCGCCTTGCCGGCGGCGATGAGGTCGCGCGGGGGCCGGTTGTACTTCTTCACCGGGCACTGGCCGCTGCCGAGCTTCTGCCCGCGGAACCAGAACTCGCCGAAGTCGAACGCGACCTTGCCCTGCTTCGCGAGCTCGTCCGGGCCGCCGGGATCCTGCGGGACGAACACGCCCACCACGCCGATCTCGCCCGTGAAGCGCACGGACTTCACCAGGCGGTTCAGGGTCAGGTTCGGGTCCTCGTCGCCCGCGGGATCGTGCGCCTGGTAGCCGACGCACTCGCACCCGTTGTCGGCGCCGAGGCCCATCGTCATCTCCATCACCGCCTCGACCGGGTCGACGGCCGAGTCGTCAATCGGGATCGCCCCGATCTCCTCGATCAGCCGCAGGCGGTCGGGATGCCGGTCCACGACCATCACCTTGCTGGCGCCCTTGATGACGGCCGAGTACGCCGCCATCGCCCCGACCGGGCCGGCGCCGTAGATGACCGTCTGATCGCCCGGCTTCACGTTCGCCATCTCCGTCGCGTGGTAGCCGGTGGGGAAGATGTCCGCCAGCATGACGTAGTCCGTCTGCTTCTCCTCGGCGTCCTCGCCCAGGCGAAGGCAGTTGAAGTCCCCCCATGGGACCCGGAGCAGCTCGGCCTGGCCCCCGGCCCAGGGACCCATGTCGGCGAAGCCATAGGCGGCGCCCGCCCAGGACGGGTTCGGCTGCGCCGTCAGACAGTAGTTCGTCAGACCGCGTTCGCAGTTCTTGCAGTGGCCGCAGGCGACGTTGAAGGGGATCACCACCCAGTCGCCGACCGTGACCTTGTCGACGCCGTCGCCGACCTCGATCACCTGGCCCAGGTTCTCATGGCCGAACCACCGGCCCGTCTCGAAGTCGGTGCGCCCCTCGTACATGTGCAGGTCGGACCCGCAGATGTTGGTCGTGGTGATGCGGACGAGGACGTCGGTGGGGCGCTCTATCCGGGCGTCGGGCACATCCTTGACGCTGATCGAACGGGGTCCGTCGTAGACGACAGCTTTCATGTTCATTCCTTCCGGTTACGCGTTGTCTGATCGGGATGCCGATGAGGTGACGGGTGCGGGGCGACCTCCTTCCGCGCGACGGTGGAGCTCAGGGACGGAAGACCGCGCGGACGCAGCCGTCGGTCTTCTCCTTGAACATCGCGTAGCCGGCCGGGGCCTCGTCGAGCGGCATGACGTGGGTCGCCAGATGCTCGGTGACGAGTTCGCCCTGCGCCATCCGTTCAAGCAGCATCGGGATGTACCGGTGCCCGTGCTGCTGCGCCGAGCGGAGCGTCAGGCCCTTGTTCATCAGGGGGCCGAGGGGGAACTTGTCGACCACTCCCCCGAAGACGCCGAGCACGAACACGTTGCCGCCCTTGCGCGCGGCAAAGATGGCCTCGCGGACCGCGGTGGGCCGGTCGGTCTGCAGACGGAGCTGCTGCTTCAGCTGGTCGTACCCGAAGTCGAGCCGGTCGGAGTGCGCCTCCATGCCGACGGCCTCGATGCACACGTCGGGACCGCGCCCTCCCGTCGCCTCGCGCAGTTCGGCCAGGACCTCGCTCGTCTCGTAGTTCATGGTCTCCGCGCCGATGACGTCCGAGGCCTGCGCCAGTCGCTCCGGGAACCGGTCGATGACGATGACCCGCTCCGCACCGAGGAGCAACGACGCCCGCGCGGCCATCTGACCGACCCCGCCTGCGCCCCACACGGCGACCGTGTCGCCGGGCTTCACCCCACCGAGGTCGGCCCCCATCCATCCGGTCGGCGCGGCGTCCGAGGCGAACAGCGCCCGTTCGTCGCTCACCCCCTCCGGCACGGTGAACGCGCCCTGGTCGGCGTAGGGCACCCGGATGTACTCGGCGTGACTGCCCGCCCATCCGCCGAGCGCGTGCGAATAGCCGTAGCAGCCGCCCGGCGCCTGCCCCCAGAGCATCTCGGGGATGCCGGCGTTGGGGTTGCCGTTGTCGCAGAGGGAGTACAGCTCGTTGCGGCAGTACCAGCAGCGGCCGCAGCTGATGAACGAGCACACGACGACCCGGTCGCCGACGCGGTGCTTCTCGACG
>VGAV01000404.1 GCA_016870695.1 Actinomycetota bacterium
TGATCATCCGATGGTGCACCTGGCCTTCTACGGCCTGTCGGGCATCCTGTGGGGGGTGCCGCTGTTGCCGCTGCTGTCCTGGGCCGAGCGCAAAGGACCGAAGGACAAGTGAAAAGGGGCCGCCGGACGGCGACCCCCTTCGACACATCTTCGATCTGAAAATGGTCGGAGCGACAGGATTCGAACCTGCGACCCCTTGACCCCCAGCGGCCTCCAATGCCTTTTCAGGACTGTTCAGGACTGTGCTAATGCACTGTTTTTAGAAAGTTTTTGAATTCACCCCTCTTCGTCGCTATGCTTCGAGTTGCTGCAATTTGCTCCCCATTTGCTCCCCAAAATCGGGGCGCTTCGGACGAGGATTCAGATGGGCGCGACACGACTGACAGACCGGAGCGTCGCGGCGCTCAGACCGACTGACGAACATCGTCTCGAGCTCTGGGATGCGGACCTGAAGGGTCTCTACCTGCGGGTTTCGGGGCACTCGAAAGTCTGGGGCTTTCGTTATCGGCGTCTGGATGGAAGTCAGCCGAGAGTTCGGCTCGGTCGCTATGTTCCGCCGGATCAAGCCCTGGGCGACGCCGCCGCGCTGACGGTCGCGGGGGCCCGCGCGAAGGCGAGGAAACTTCAAACCGAGATCGACGCCGGCCGCGATCCAGCGACCGAAATTCAGGTCATCAAGGCCGAAGCCAAGGCTCAGACGCTGAGGACGTTCGACGACATGGCCGAGGGCTACTTCAGGGCTACCGAGACCGGAGAGTATCGCCCGAGCAAAAAGCGCAAGCGCGCGCCCACCATCCTTTCCGAACGGAACCTCTACCGGAAGCATCTCCGCCAGATCGCGGGTTTGCGCATCGAAGCGGTGACCAAGGACGTGGTGCGCAAACGCCTTCGGGAGATCCTGCAAGAGGGCAAGGGAGTTACGTCCAATCGCGCCCGGAGCCTGATCAGCCAGATTTTCGCGTGGGGAATCTCCGAAGATCGGGTTCTCAGGAACCCCGCCCAGCAGCTCGACGATCTCGCGGAGGAAACCCCGCGGACGCGCGTCCTCAACGATGTCGAGTTGCGAGCGCTCTGGCGGGCCCTCGAAGACACGTCCGGCTACCGACGTCCGCTGCCGAAAGGCCGGGACGAGGCGCTAATGGTGGGGCGTCCGATCCGGATCGCGATCCAGCTGGCGGCCCTACTTCTGCAGCGACGCGCGGAGGTCGCGGAGATGCGAGTCGCCGAACTCGATTTCGCCGAGAAGACATGGACGATCCCCGCCGGCCGCACCAAGGCCGGACGCACCACCGTCGTTCCCTTGGGCGCGTTTTCGATCGTCCTGATCAAGGAAGCCCTGGCGCTTCGGCCAAAGCCGTCGGAGGGCGCGGAGCCGTCGCCGTTTGTCTTCGTCGGGCGCGGCGAGGCGCCGGGCGCCATTCATCCCTCGGCGATCAGCCACGCCATGCGCGACATCAGGGCCGCGATCGATATTCCGGACATCACGGTCCACGACCTGCGCCGCAGCGGAGCGACCAGGCTGGCGCGAGCCAGGACAAGCCCCTTCATTCTGTCCAAGCTTCTCAACCATGCGAACGAGCTAGGCGGCGGATCGTCCATCACCATGTCGGTCTATGTCCAGCACGACTATCTTGAGGAGAAGCGGGAGGCGATCGAATGCCTGGAGCGCTTGATCCTCGCGGCGGTTCGTCCCGGCACTGAACTCCAGCCGCCCCCTCCCCCGGCCTTGCCGGCTCCACCCAGATTGCTATTCCACGAGCCCGCTTGACGGTCGGGAGGTCAGAAAGACAATCCCCTCGCCATAGGACCTCGCTGCGGGTTTGGCCAATGTCAGATGCTTGCACTCCCCGCTCTCCCTCCACCCTCGCGCAGCGCATTCGAACGCGACAGGTGAAGCTCGCCATGGCCCACACCTGGGCAATGACTGAGCGCCGGCTTACGTCCCGCAAGGGGCATGGCTAAGGTCGGCGTTCCTTTTACTATCCGGTGCGATCCCGTGGATTCCAGTTTCGTAGACCTCGACATCCTGCTGACCAAGGTCCGCAACCCGCAATCCCGCACCTACTTCCTGGACGCCGTGCGGGCCTACAAGGCCGGGGCGCTGCGCGCCTCGCTCACGGCCGCCTGGGTCGCTATCGCCTATGATCTGATCGCCAAATATCGCGAGCTCAGCGCCATGGGCGATGCCGCGGCGACGGCCTTCCTACAGTCGTGGGACAATGCGACGGCCATCCGCGACATCCGGCAACTGCTTCAGCTAGAGGGCCGCATTCTCGAAGACGCCGCAGACAACACCCAGGCGATCAGCCAGATCGCGGGCCGGCAGCTCGAACGCCTGCGCGAGGATCGTCACCTCTGCGCCCATCCGGCCTTCTCCGCCGAAGCCCTCCTATTCGAACCGACCCCCGAACTGGTTCGGATGCATCTCGTCAACGCCGTCGACCTGGTTCTCGGTCAGGAAGCCCTCCAGGGCCGCGCCATCTTCGAGGTCTTCGACGCCGACGTCCAATCGTCCGGCTTCCCGACCGATCCCGCGCGGATCCTCGACTATGTCGAGCAGCGCTACCTCGCGCGGGTCCGGCCGCAGGCGATCCGCAACTTCGGCACCGTGCTGGCGAAGTCTCTGCTGAAGGGCGTTCCTGCCCATCTCGACGTCGTCCGCCCCAAGGTCGAAGCCGCGCTGGTCGCGGTTCGCGACCGGGCGGCTGCAGCCTGGCCTGACGTGGTGGCCAGCATCGTGCGTCTGCTCGACGCGCTCGACCCGGCCGACCGCGCGCGCGCCATCGCCTTCGTCGCAGCCTTCCCCGACTTCTGGCACCTCGTGCAGGAGCCGACCCGGACCTCCCTGCAGGAGACGGTCAACAACGCCGACGGCGCCACTCTGACGGACTACCTCCTCCTAAAGGGCGTCGCCTTCGCGCCATTCAGGGCGCCGATCCTCGCCCTTATCGCCGGGTTAGACCGCGAGCCTCTGGCTCAGGCGATCGCCGCCGCGCCCCTGCGGGAGCTTTGGCCCC
>VGAV01000405.1 GCA_016870695.1 Actinomycetota bacterium
CGCCGCATCGCCGCCCGCACGATCGCCGAGCGCATCGCGGACGAGATGCAGGTGCCCCTCGGCTCGACCGTTGGCTACAAGGTCCGCTTCACCGACAAGGTGTCCGCCGACACCCGGGTGGCCCTGGTCACCGACGGCATCCTGCTCAACGAGATCCACCGCGACCGTCTGCTCCGCCGCTACGACACGATCATCGTCGACGAGGCGCACGAGCGTTCGCTCAACATCGACTTCCTGCTGGGCTACCTGCGCCGCATCCTGCCGAAGCGCCCCGACCTCAAGGTCATCGTCACCTCCGCCACCATCGACCCCGAGAGTTTCGCCCGCCACTTCGCCGCTCCCCCGGCCGAGCCCGGCGGCGACCCGGTGCCCGCTCCGGTCATCGAGGTGTCGGGCCGGACCTACCCGGTCGAGATCCGCTATCGACCGCTCGACGGAGTGGACGAGCCCAGCGAAACTCCTGAGGATCCGGATGCCGACAGCCCCGAGCCCGCGTCATCCCGCGGCCGCGCGGCGTCGGCGTCCCAGAAGGTCAGGAGTTCTGCGCGGACCGCCGCCAAGCCCGGCCGCGGCGACGACGACGCCGACGAGGTCGGGGCCGTCGTCGCGGCGTTGCGCGAGCTGGACCGGGAGCCTGCCGGCGACGTGCTCGTCTTCTTCCCCGGCGAGGCCGAGATCCGTGACGCCGCGGACGCGATCCGCGGGGCGTACCAGCGCGACGCGGCACCGACCGAGGTGCTGCCGCTGTACGGCCGCCTCTCCGCCGCCGAGCAGCACCGCGTCTTCGAGCGCTCCACGGTGGCGGGCGTCCGTCGCCGCGTCATCCTCGCCACGAACGTCGCCGAGACGAGCCTCACCGTCCCCGGCATCCGGTACGTCGTCGACACCGGGACCGCCCGCATCTCGCGCTACAGCAACCGGTCGAAGATCCAGCGCCTGCCGATCGAGGCGGTGTCGCAGGCGTCGGCGCAGCAGCGCTCGGGCCGCGCGGGCCGCACCTCCCCGGGTGTCGCGATCCGGCTCTACTCCGAGGACGACTTCACCCGCCGGCCGGAGTACACCGAGCCCGAGATCCTCCGCACCTCCCTGGCATCCGTCATCCTCCAGATGCTGTCGCTCGGCTTCGGTGACATCCAGGCGTTCCCGTTCCTGACCCCGCCCGACTCGCGCGGTGTGAAGGCGGCGTTCGACCTGCTCGTCGAGCTCGGGGCCGTGAAGCTGCCGGCGCCCGGCGCACGGTCGCGGGACGACCGGCCCGACCGGGATCCCTCGCGCGACCGCGGCGGGCGCGACGACGAGCGCGGTCCGCGTCTCACCGAGATCGGCCGCGAGATCGCCCGCCTGCCCATCGACCCGCGCTTCGCCCGCATGCTCATCGAGGCACGGCGGAACGACGTCTCGACCGAGGTGCTCGCGATCGTGTCGGGCATGTCGATTCAGGACGTGCGCGAACGCCCCGAGGACAGGCGCGAGGAGGCCGACCGCTTCCACGCGCGGTTCACGGACCCGACAAGCGACTTCCTCTCGCTGCTGAACCTGTGGGAGTACCTGCAGGAGAAGCAGGCCGAGCTCGGCTCGAGCGCGTTCCGGCGTCTGTGCCGCAGCGAGCACCTGAACTACGTGCGGGTGCGCGAGTGGGTCGACGTCCACCGTCAGCTGCGGTCGCTGGGGGCCGACGGCGGCGGGCGGGACGGCGCCGGGCGCGAGGGCAGCGGCGGACGCACCGGGGGCAGCGCGCGCGGGCGCTCCCGCGGCGGCGACCACGCCTCCACCCTCGCCCCGCAGACGGATCCCTCCCGGCCGCATCGCTCGTCGGGACGCAGCCCCCAGCACGACACCTCGGCCCCCGAGGGACATGCCGCCGGCGATGCCATCCACCGCGCGATCCTGTCCGGACTGCTCTCGCACATCGGCATCCTGGACCCCCGCACCATGGCGCAGGCCAAAGACCGCCGGGCCCCCGGCGACGCGCGCCCCGTCAAAGGCGAGTACATCGGCGCCCGCGGTGCGCGGTTCGCGATCTTCCCCGGCTCGGGCCTGAAGAAGAGGCGCCCCTCGGCCGTCATGGCCGCCGAGCTCGTCGAGACTTCGCGCCTGTTCGCCCGCACGGTCGCCGCCGTGGACCCGGCGTGGGCCGAGGAGCTCGCGCCCGACCTGGTCAAGCGGTCGCTGAGCGAGCCGCACTGGTCCAAGGATGCCGGCTCCGCCGCCGCGTATGAGAAGGTCACGCTGTTCGGCGTCGAGCTCGTCGGACGCCGCCGCGTGCAGCTCGCCCGCTTCGACCGCCCGCTCGCCCGCGAGATGTTCGTCCGCCACGCGCTCGTCGAGGGCGAGTGGGACCCGTCCGTCCTCGACAAGCGCCTGACGGCGTTCCTCCGCCGCAACCAGGAGCAGCGCCGCCTTCTCGAGAAGATCGAGGAGCGCGAGCGCCGCCGCGACATCCTCGTGGGCGACGAGGCCGTCTTCGCCTTCTACAACGCCCGCATCCCGGCGGACGTCACCGATGTGCGCGCGTTCGAGAACTGGTGGAGGGATGCCTCCGCGAAGACCCCGCACCTGCTCGACCTCCGCGAGTCCGACCTGACCGGCGACTCCGCCCAGGGCGACGACCGCGCCTTCCCGGCGCGCTGGCGTCAGGGGGACCAGACGCTGAACCTCGCCTACCGCTTCGAGCCGGGCGCCCCGGACGACGGCGTGACGGTCGTGGTGCCGCTGCCGCTGCTGGCCCAGCTGCGCCCCGACGGGTTCGACTGGCAGGTCCCGGGCATGCGCGACGAGCTGGTGACGGCGCTCCTGCGCGCCCTGCCGAAGACCATCCGCCGCAACGTGGTCCCCGCCGCCGACTGGGCCGAGAAGTTCAGCGCCGAGCTCGCCGAGAAGGGCCCCGAGCACGCCGACGGTCTGCCGCGGACCACGCTCGTCGACGCCCTCGCCGCCCTGGTGCAGCGGGTCGCGAACCAGCGGGTGAGCGCCGCCGACTTCGAGCTCGAGCGCGTCCCCGGCC
>VGAV01000406.1 GCA_016870695.1 Actinomycetota bacterium
TGATCACGAAGTCGAATCTCATCCTCGGCATGGGCGAGGAGCCCGAAGAGGTCGTCCAGGCGCTGAACGACCTGCACGAGGCCGGCACCGACATCATCACGATCACCCAGTACCTGCGCCCCACGCCGCGGCATCTCCCGGTGCAGCGCTGGGTGAAGCCCGACGAGTTCGTCGAGTTCAAGGCGGAGGCGGAGCGGATCGGCTTCCTCGGCGTGCTGGCCGGGCCCCTGGTGCGCTCGTCGTACCGTGCGGGGCGCCTGTGGGCGCAGTCGATGGTGTCGAAGGGGCGGGAGATCCCGCCGCACCTCGGTCACCTCGCGAAGGACATCGCCTCCGCCGACGCGGGCTTCGCTCAGGCCGTCTGAGTCACACGGGCCAGACGTAGGGCAGGTCGTCCGGGACGTCGCCGAACTTCGGACGGTAGAACGCGGCATCCTTCCGGATGAGATTCGACCGGTGCGAGAGGTGCAGGGCGGGGTCGCCGAGCCACGGCGGCAGGTCGAGGTCGTCCTGAGGGATGCCGTCGACCTCCGGTGCGAAGGGGAGGATCTTGTCCCGCACCGTGTCGGCCCGCCCCTCGGCGATCCAGGCATCGGTCATGACGAGGCCGTAGGAGACCAGCGCCGGGAGGTGGCCGTCCCACATCTTCGCGGCCGGGTGGTGGCGCCACCCGTGCCCGGGGACCGTGAGGGCCCGCAGCAGCTGGAACGTCTCCACGCGCTGCTTGCCGAGACGTCGGGAGTCCAGCGCCCGGGCGGACTCGACGAACGACGGGTACGGCAGGAAGGTCTGCACGTCAGTCGGCGCTCGTGACCGACTGCACCCGTCCGTCGGATGCCAGGTTGACGAGCAGCACCTCGTCGGTCGCATCGGGGTCCAGCGCGTACTCCAGGACGGCGAACGGGTCCGCGCCCCCGTGCTCGTCGGCGAGGATCGTCATGCTCACGAGCTGCAGCGCCTTGATGACGTCGATGTGGGTGTCGCCCGAGGCATCCACGAGGAGATCCTCGAGCTCGTCGCCCAGGCTCGCCTGCTGCTGCAGGATGTACTCCGTCACCTCGCTCGTGCGGTCGTCGAGCTCGTTGACCATGGCGTTGCGGGCCGTGAGGTCGATGGCCTCCAGCGAGGACACCATGGCGGCGGCCACGTCGAGCGCGTCGATGGAGACGTCGTCCTGATCGGGGGCGGTCAGGTCGACGGTCACGCTCTGGTCGCCGAACTCCACGTTCTCGGACCAGAAGATGGATCCGTCCGGGCCCGACTCGAGGAGTCCGAAGAAGTCGTGCTCGATCGCCATGGCCCTATAGAACCAGTCCCGGGGGCTCGGCGGTAGGCGACGCGCGCGCGGCCGCCCGTACGATAAGAGCCTCAGTCGACGAGCGAGGCGGCGAACACGTGCGGGGTGAAACCCGTGAGGTCGTTGATGCCCTCGCCCTGTCCGAGGAGCTTGACCGGGATGCCGGTGCGCTCCTGCACCGCCAGGACGAAGCCGCCGCGGGCCGATCCGTCCAGCTTCGTGAGCACCAGTCCGGTGACCCCCGCGCTGTCGAGGAAGGCCTGGGCCTGCATGAGGCCGTTCTGCCCGGTGGTGGCGTCGAGGACGAGGAGCACCTCGGCGATGGGCGACTGCTTCTCGATGACGCGCTTGATCTTGCCCAGCTCGTCCATCAGGCCCCCCTTGGTGTGGAGGCGCCCGGCGGTGTCGACGAGCACGATCTCGGTGTTCGTCTCCTTGGCGTAGGCGACGGTCTGGAACGCCACGGAGGCCGGGTCCTGGCCCTCCTGCTGCGGGCGGACGATGGTCGCTCCCCCGCGCTCGGCCCACGTGGCGAGCTGGTCGACGGCGGCGGCGCGGAAGGTGTCCGCCGCGCCGACGACGACGGTGCGGCCGTAGCGCTGCAGGAACTTGGCGAACTTGCCGATCGTGGTGGTCTTGCCGACGCCGTTGACGCCGACGACGAGCACGACGGCCGGACGGTCGGTGAGGCGCAACGTCGTGTCGAACTTGGCGAAGTGCTCCTCGAGCGTCTCGCGCAGCATGCGCTGGAGATCGCGGGGGTCGGTCGTGCGGTAGCGGTCGACCTTCTCGCGCAGCTCGTCCACGATGCGCTCGGTGACGTCGGGACCGAAGTCGGCGGTGATGAGCGCCGTCTCGAGATCGTCCCAGGTGTTCTCGTCGATCGTGGGCTTGACGAACAGTCCGCGCAGGGCGCGGCCGAGCGACCAGGAGTTCTCCGCCATCCCGTCAGTTTACGGGGGCGGGCTCCTTCGCCGGTTCGCGGGCGGCGCGGTCGCCGACCCGCTGCCCCACGACCGCCGACACCCCGTCCTGCCGCATCGAGACGCCGTACAGCGCGTCGGCGATCTCCATCGTCCGCTTCTGGTGCGTGATGACGAGCAGCTGGCTGCTCTCCCGCAGCTTCTCGAAGACCCCGAGCAGGCGGCCGAGGTTGGCGTCGTCGAGGGCCGCCTCGACCTCGTCGAGGATGTAGAACGGGCTGGGCCGCGCCGTGAAGATGGCGGTCAGGAACGCCACGGCCGCGAGCGACCGCTCCCCGCCGGAGAGGAGCGAGAGACGCTCGATTTTCTTGCCGACGGGGCGCACCGACACGTCGATGCCCGTGGTCAGCGGCGACGCCGGGTCGGTGAGGGCGATGCTGCCGGTGCCGCCGGGGAACAGGATCGGGAAGATCTCGGTGAAGGCGGCGCGGGTGTCCTCGAACGCGGCGAGGAAGATCGTCTGCATGCGCTCGTCGAGGTCCTCGATGATCGTCAGGAGGTCGGTGCGCGTCTGCTGCAGGTCCGCGAGCTGCTCGGTGAGGAACGCGTGCCGCTGCTCCAGCGCGGCGAACTCCTCGAGCGCGAGCGGGTTCACGCGGCCGAGCTGCGCGAGCGTGCGCTCCGCGTCCTGGAGCCGGCGCCGCTGCCCCGCGCGGTCGTACGCGACGGGCTCCTCGCCCTCGACGCCGCCGGGACCGGCTGGTCGGGCG
>VGAV01000407.1 GCA_016870695.1 Actinomycetota bacterium
AGGCTTGCAGGGTGAACGCCCGAGCTCTCCGTGTGGCGGGACCCGTCCTTCTCGTCGTGGTCTCGCTCGTCGCCGTCATCGCCGGTCTGGCGTACGGCGGCGGAGCAGCTCCCCTGCTCATCGGTGATCCCGGGCCCGTCGTCCGCTGGGGCCTGCCCCTCGCCACGGTGGTGGTGAACATCAGCGCAGCCACGATGGTCGGGTCGCTCGTCCTGGCCCTCTTCTCCCTCAAGGCGGGTGAGCGGCCTTTCGAGGTGGCCCTCGACACGGCGTCGATCGGAGCGGCCGTCTTCACGCTCGCGGCTGCCGTCACCGGGTTCTTCACCTTCCTCAACGTCATCCCGGCGACGCCGACCGCCGATGCCGTCTTCGGGCAGCAGCTCGGTCGCTTCCTGGTCGAACAGGAGACCGGGCGCACATGGCTCATCACGGCGATCGCCGGTGCCGTGCTCACCGTCCTCACCTTCGCGGTCCGCTCCTGGATTCCGACGCTCTTCGTTGCGATCGCTGCACTGGCGGCACTCGTTCCGATGGGCACGCAGGGCCACGCCGGCACCGAGGCCAGCCACACCGCTGCCGTCACGTCGCTCGTGCTCCACATCCTCGCCGCGGCGGTCTGGCTGGGCGGGCTCATCCTGCTCGTCGCGGTCCGCCCGGTGATGTCCCGGTCGCAGCTGCAGACGGTGCTGCTGCGCTATTCCTCGATCGCCCTCGTCGCATTCATCGTGGTGTCGATCTCCGGGACGGTCCGCGCCTCGATCGGACTGGTCGGCTGGGAGAACCTTTGGACGCCGTACGGCGTCCTCGTCCTCGTGAAGGTCGTGGCGCTCCTCGCCATGGGCGTGCTCGGCGCCTGGTACCGCCGCCGGCTGATCGCTCGAATGGGGGAGGAGCCGGGCTCGCGCCGCTTCTGGGGCGTCATCCTGCTCGAGCTGGCGTTCATGGGTGTTGCGAGCGGCGTCGCCGCGGCTCTCGCGCGGACGCCCCCGCCCGCGAACGAGCTGCCTCCCGTCGACACCACCGCGGCGGAAGTGCTGACCGGGGCGCCGCTGCCGCCGGAGTTCACCATCGACCGCTGGTTCACCGCGTGGGACATCGACCTGCTCTGGGCGCTCGTCGTCGCCTTCGCCGTCTTCTTCTATCTGGCCGGCGCCTGGCGGCTGCACCGTCGCGGTGACAACTGGCCCGTCTACCGCACCGTGATGTGGTGCCTCGGCATGTTCGGCGTCTTCTGGGTGACGTCCGGTCCGATCAACGTCTACCAGGACTACCTGTTCAGCATGCACATGATCGGGCACATGCTGCTGTCGATGGCGATCCCGCTCCTCCTCGTCGCGGGGGCGCCGGTGACGCTGGCCGCCCGCGCGATCCGCAAGCGCGAGGACGGCACCCGCGGCGGGCGCGAATGGATCCTCTGGGCCGTGCACAATCCGGCGGCGAAGGTCCTCACCAACCCCTACGTGACCGCCGGCCTGTTCATCGGCTCGCTGTGGGCGTTCTACTACACGGACCTGTTCCGGTGGTCGTTGTACGACCACCTCGGACACGTGTGGATGGTGGCGCACTTCCTCATCACCGGGTACCTCTTCGTGCTCAGCCTCATCGGCATCGACCCGGTCCCGTACCGGCTGCCCTACCCGATGCGCCTGCTCGTGCTCATCGCGATCATGGCCATGCACGCGTTCTTCGGCATCGCGATCATGATGAACTCCGGCCTCATGGTCGCCGAATGGTTCGGCGCCATGGGCCGCCAGTGGGGCCCGACACCGCTGCAGGACCAGTACATCGGTGGAGGCGTGGCCTGGTCGGTCGGCGAGATCCCCACCCTCATCCTGGCCATCACCGTCGCGATCCAGTGGTCGCGCAGCGACGAGCGTCAGCAGAAGCGCCGCGACCGCCACGTGGACCGCGTCGGAGACGTGGAGCTCGACGCGTACAACGAGGAGCTGGCGAAGCTCGCCGCCCGCGACGCGCGCCGCGCCGAGCGCGAGGCCGCCCGCAACCGCGTCTGATCCCCGGCGACGGGCGATCGCATGCGGCGTCACGCGACGTCGCCTGTTCCGCGGAAGGCGGGGCGCACAGGGAACGAGACCGGAGTCAGTCGCTCTCCATGCCTCCACCCACGAGGATCGAGGCCGACCCGTCGGGCAGCACGGTGATGGCGCCGTCGACGAGGAACGGGACGTCCTCCGAGACGTTGCGAAGGGAGCCGTCGTAGATGGAGCGGATCTCGACCTCGATGTGCGCGACGGCCTCGGCCGAGGGGATGCGCCACCCGGCCCCGTCGGGGACGACCGTGACGGTCGGCTGGCGCGAGATCGACCAGGTCGGCGTGCCGTCGATGCGGTTGCGCACCGTGAGCCCGAACGGGCACCCCGTCGGCTGCAGCACCTGCTGTGCCGCGCACTCGGTCAGGAAGTCGTTGACCCGCTGCTGGACGACGTCGACGAACTCGTCCGTCGGCTCCGCCTGCACATCGACCGGGATGCCGGTGAGCGGGGAGTCGGCCAGCACGGCGACCCCCGGCGTCGCCGAGATGGCGGTGTCCACGCCGACGGAGTAGAGCCCGGGCGAGAAGACGAGGAGGGGGACGGATGCCGACGGGTCGGCATCCACTCCATCGATGGAGACCTGACGCTTGTCGATCTCGAAGCCGTTGACGTCGAAGCTCATCGAGCCGCGCACGGTGAGCTCGATGACGCCGAGGGGACTCTCGACGAAGGTCCACCGCGGGGCGACGCCGATCCACCCGTCCTGCCGCACGGTGAACGTCGACCGCCCGGCGTAGCCGCCCGCGGTGTAGGCGACCGTGACCCGCGTGACATCGCCGTCGGCGGTCTCGTCGACGACGGCGGCATCCGAGATCTCCGACATCGCGGCCGGACGCAGGAGCGCCTCCGACGCCGACGCGGGCAGACCAGCGGCCTCGAGCTCGACCGAGTCCACCGCCACGCCCGGCACCAGGAGCGCCTCC
>VGAV01000408.1 GCA_016870695.1 Actinomycetota bacterium
CGCCGGGGCGGAGGCCGTAGAGGTAGTCCGCCGTGTCGAGGACGCTGAGGTCGCCGTAGGTCTCGCGCATCTGGGCGAAGGTGCGGGTGGGCCCGGGGAACAGCAGCGTGTTCAGGCGCGCGCGCCGCGTGGCGGCGTCCCCGGCGAGGGCCGCCGCGTCGTCGTCGGTCAGGGGCGTCACCCCCGTCTTGACCTCGCGCCCGGCGAGGACCTTCGAACGGAACGGCTCGGGCCAGCCGCGCGGCAGGTCGCCGAGCTCGCCGGCCATGAAGGACACGACGGAGTCGGGGACGTCGTACCGCTCGGGGTGCCGCTCGAAGTCGTCGGGGTCGGCCTTCACCGCCGCGAGGTGCAGGGCGAGGTCGCCCACCACCTTCGACGACGGCGTCACCTTGGGCACGCGGCCGAGGATGCGGTCGGCCGCGGCGTACAGGTCCTCGATGAGCTCGAAGTCGTCGGCGAGCCCGAGGGCGATCGCCTGCTGCCGCAGGTTCGACAGCTGCCCGCCGGGGATCTCGTGACGGTACACACGGCCGGTGGGACCGGGCAGGCCCGACTCGAACGGGCGGTACAGGTGCCGCACCGACTCCCAGTACGGCTCGAGGTCCGACACCGCGTCGAGGTCGAGCCCCGTGTCCCGCTCCGTGTGGGCGAGCGCGGCGACGAGCGCCGAGAGGGAGGGCTGGCTGGTCGTGCCCGACATGGGCGCCGCGGCCGCGTCGACCGCGTCGGCTCCCGCCGCCGAGGCGGCGAGCAGCGTGGCGAGCTGTCCGCCGGCGGTGTCGTGCGTGTGCACGTGCACCGGCAGGTCGAAGCGCTCGCGCAGTGCCGCGACCAGGCGGGCCGCGGCCGCCGGACGCAGCAGCCCCGCCATGTCCTTGACCGCGAGGACGTGCGCTCCCGCGTCGACGATCTGCTCCGCCAGACGCAGGTAGTAATCGAGCGTGTAGAAGTCCTCGGACGGGTTCAGCAGGTCGCCGGTGTAGCAGACCGCCACCTCCGCGACGGCGGTGCCGGTGCTCAGGACGGCGTCGATCGCCGGCCGCATCTGCGAGACGTCGTTGAGCGCGTCGAAGATCCGGAAGATGTCGACCCCGGATGCCGCGGCCTCGCTCACGAAAGCGTCCGTCACCTGCGTCGGGTAGGGCGTGTAGCCCACGGTGTTGCGTCCCCGCAGCAGCATCTGGATGGCCACGTTCGGCAGCGCGCTGCGGAGAGCGTCGAGCCGCTCCCACGGGTCCTCGCCGAGGAACCGGAGGGCGACGTCGTAGGTCGCGCCGCCCCAGGCCTCCACGGACAGCAGCTGCGGCGTCATCCGTGCGACGTGCGGGGCCACGCGGACGAGGTCGCGGGTGCGGACCCGCGTCGCCAGCAGCGACTGGTGCGCGTCGCGGAACGTCGTTTCGGTGACCGCCAGTGCGGTCTGCTCGCGGAGCGCGCGGGCGAAGCCCGCCGGTCCTAGCTCCTGCAGGCGCTGGCGGGACCCGGCCGGAGCGGGCAGGGTCGTGTCGAGCGGCGGGAGCTTGGTCGCGGGATCCACCGACACGGGGTTCTCGCCGTGGGGCCGGTTGACCGTGGTGTCGACGAGCCACGAGAGGATCTTCGTGCCGCGGTCCTTGGACTCCCGTCCGCGCAGCAGCTCCGGGCGCTCGTCGATGAAGGACGTGCTGAGGTCGCCCGCGACGAAGGCCGGGTCGTCGAGCACCGCCTGGAGGAACGGAATGTTGGTCGAGACGCCGCGGATGCGGAACTCCGCGAGGGCACGGCGAGCGCGCGCGACGGCGGCGCCGAAGTCGCGGCCGCGGCACGACAGCTTCGCGAGCATCGAGTCGAAGTGCGGGCTGATCTGCGAGCCCGCCGCCGTCGTCCCGCCGTCGAGGCGGATGCCCGCGCCGCCGGGAGAGCGGTAGGTGGTGATCTTGCCTGTGTCGGGGCGGAAGCCCTGCGTCGGATCCTCCGTCGTGATGCGGCACTGCAGGGCGGCGCCGCGCAGGCGGATCTCGTCCTGCGTGAGGTGCAGCTCCGAGAGGGTCTGCCCGGCGGCGATGCGCATCTGCGACTGCACGAGGTCGACGTCGGTGACCTCCTCGGTCACCGTGTGCTCGACCTGGATGCGCGGGTTCATCTCGATGAAGACGACCTCGCCGGCCCGCGGTCCCGCCGTCTCGAGCAGGAATTCGACGGTCCCGGCGTTCTGGTAGCCGATCGAGCGGGCGAAGGCGACGGCGTAGCGGTGCAGGTCGGCCCGGATCGCGTCGTCCAGGTTCGGCGCCGGCGCGATCTCGATGACCTTCTGGTGGCGACGCTGCACCGAGCAGTCGCGCTCGAAGAGGTGGACCGTCTCGCCCGCGGCATCCGCGAGGATCTGCACCTCCACGTGACGGGGACGCTGGACGGCCTGCTCGAGGAACATCCGCGGGTCGCCGAAGGCGCTCTGCGCCTCGCGCATGGCCTCGGCCAGCGCGGGGGCGAGCTCGCCGATCGACTCCACGCGGCGCATCCCCCGCCCGCCGCCGCCGGCGACGGCCTTGGCGAAGAGGGGGAAGCCGATTTCGTCCGCCTGCGCGACGAGGTGGTCGATGTCGTCGGATGCCGCGGTGGAACGCAGCACGGGCACACCGGCGGCGATCGCGTGCTCCTTCGCGGTGACCTTGTTCCCCGCCATCGACAGCACCTCGGCGGGCGGCCCGATGAAGGTGATGCCGTTGGCGGCGGCCTTCTCGGCCAGCTCCGGGTTCTCGGACAGGAAGCCGTACCCGGGGTAGATGGCATCCGCCCCGCACTCGAGCGCGACGCGGATGATCTCGTCGACGTTCAGGTAGGCGCGCACCGGGTGACCGCGCTCCCCGATCAGGTAGGCCTCGTCCGCCTTGAGACGGTGCAGAGAGGCACGGTCCTCGTAGGGGAACACCGCGACCGTGCGCGCTCCCACCTCGTATGCGGCTCGGAACGCGCGGATGGCGATCT
>VGAV01000409.1 GCA_016870695.1 Actinomycetota bacterium
GGGCACCCCCGACCCGGCGGACCTGCGCGACGGCGTCCTGCAGGAGTACGCCGCCGACGTCACCGACCGCACCGCGGGGCTCTTCGTCGTCATCACCGACGACCACGGCATCCGTCTCGCCCATCCCGATCCGAACCGCCTCGGGCAGGTGGTGAGCACGAGCTTCGCGGACGCGCTCGCCGGACGCGAGGTCGTGACCTGGGAGACGGGGACGCTCGGCGAGTCCGCGCGGGCGAAGGTGCCGGTCTACCCGCCCGACGGCGACGTGCCCGTCGGCGAGGTGAGCGTCGGGTTCGAGCGGGCGAGCGTGTTCGACGACCTGCCCGCGCTCCTCGGCGGCATCGCCGTCGCGGTCCTCGCCGCCGTCGGCATCGGCGCCGTCGTCGCCCTCCTCATGCGCCGGCGCCTCGAACGGCTCACCCTCGGCGTGCAGCCCGAGGAGCTCGTCGCGCTCGTGCAGACCCAGACCGCCGTGCTCGAGAGCGCCGACGAGGGCGTGGTGGCCATCGACGATGCCGGCGTCGTCCGCGTGTGGACCGCCCCGGCGGAGCGGCTGCTCGGCCGCGCCGACGCGGTCGGCCGGCCTGTCGACGAGCTCGGCCTCCCCGCCGCCGTCGCCGCGGCTCTCCGCGAGGACGGCGCCGAGTCCGGGCTCCCCGTCGGCGAGCGCGTCGTGTTCATCGACGTCCGCCCGGTGCGCCGCGGCGGACGCCGGCTCGGCCGCGTCGCCGTCGTCCGCGACCGGACCGACGTCGCCGCCCTGTCCGGGCGGCTGGACAGCGTCCGCGCCCTCGGCGACGCCCTCCGCGTGGAGCGCCACGAGAACGCCAACCGGGTGCACGCGGCGGTCGGACTTCTGGATGCCGGACGCGCCGACGAGGCGCGGGCCTTCCTCGCCGAGCTGGTCGATCGCGGCTCCGTCGACTGGGCCGTCCCCGGGATCGACCTCGTCGGCGACGCCATGCTGCAGTCCTTCCTCGGGGCGAAGGCGCTGTCCGCGCGAGAGCGCGGCGTCGCGCTGCGGGTCGCGGACGACACCTGGCTCCGCGGGACCGTCGACGACGTGGAGGACGTCGTCGCCGTGCTCGGCAACCTGATCGACAACGCCGTGACCGCGGCGGCATCCGGTCCCTCCCCGCGCGAGGTCGAGGTCGCCGTGCTCGGCGACGCCGACGCGGTCGTGCTCACCGTCGGGGACACCGGCGGTGGGATCGTCGACGTCGACGCCGCCTTCGCCCGGCGGGCGGACCGGGACGACGACGGGGACGCCGTCCACGGCCGCGGGATCGGCCTCCCGCTCTCGCGCGAGTTCGCCCGGCGACGCGGCGGCGACGTCTGGATCGCCGACCCGGGCGGTGACGGCCACGGCGCCGTCGTCGCCGCACGCCTGCCCGGTGTGCTCACCCGACCGTCCGAGGAGGACGCATGACCGACATCCGCGTCCTCGTCGTCGACGACGACTACCGCGTCGCCGGACTGCACCGCGACGCCGTGGCATCGCGTCCCGGATTCACCGCTCTCGACCCGGCCCGCACGGTGGGGGAGGCGCGCGCGGCGCTCGCCGCCCACGCACCCGACCTGCTTCTCGCCGACGTGTACCTCCCCGACGGGGACGGGATCGAGCTGGTGCGGTCGGCGGGGATCGACGCGTTCGTCCTGTCGGCGGCGACGGATGCCGCGACCGTCCGGCGGGCGTTCGGGGCCGGGGCCCTGGCGTATCTGGTGAAGCCGTTCGACACGCGCGTGCTGGCCGAGCGGCTCGAGCGCTACGCCCGGTACCGCAACCTGCTGTCGTCGACACGGCCGCTCACGCAGGACGACATCGACCGCGCCGCGGCGATGCTCCGCGGCGAGCGGGACGGCGCGTCGATCGCCCGGTCGGCGACCGAGCAGTCGGTCCTCGCGGCGCTCGGCGACGACGAGGCGTCGGCGTCGGAGGTGGCGGAGCGCATCGGGGTCTCGCGCGCGACGGCGCAGCGGCACCTGACAGCGCTCGCGGAGCGGGGCGTCATCCGGGTCGGGCTGCGGTACGGGACGACCGGCCGGCCGGAGCACCGGTTCCGCGCCGGCTGAGCCGGCATGTCCCTCTTCGTGCAGGTTTTGCCGGCCGGAGTCGCACATTTCGGGACACGCCTGCTGGTCGGTGCCGGCTGCGGCGGGGAGCGGGGTGGGGTGTCCCACTTTGTGCAGGTTTCGCCGGCCGGGGTCGCACATGTCGGGACACGCCTGCTGGTCGGTGCCGCTGGCGGCGGGGCGGCGCGGACGAGTCGGCGCCGCGGGGCGGGGAGGGGAAGGGATGCCGGGGCGGTGGCATCCATGTGGGAACGCTCCCAGAGATTCTGCTGGTGAGACCGCACTGTTAGCCCTAACATGTCCGGAGAACCATTCACCGGGCCGCCCTCCCGGTGAGCGCGAGCACGTCGCGCACGGTCCGGATTCTGCAGTGTCGCAGAAAGGAATGACGATGTCCCGACTTCGTAAGGCGGTCGCCCTCAGCGCGATCGCTGCAGTGATCGCCAGCGGGCTGGCGGTGATCGCCCCGACAGCCGCCTCCGCGGCATCCGCCCTCGACTCCGCCACGGTGCTCGACCTGCCGTTCGACGACGCCTTGACCGACGTCGGGCCGAACAAGATCGCCACCTCGATGCTGCGCGGCCAGGCCGCCTATGTCGCCGGCATCGACGGGCGCGCCCTGAGCCTGACCGGCGACGACGCGGTGAGCCTCGGCACGAGCGCCGCCCTCCAGCCGCAGAACCTGACGCTGTCGTTCTGGTTCAAGCCGGACGGCGCGATGGGGACCGGGGAGCAGGTCTTCACCTGGAACAAGGGTGCCTACAACACCGCCGGGTGGTACCTCACCGCCGAGAACGCGAACACGCCGCTGGCCCTGTCGATCGGCCCCGCGAACCAGCAGCCCTACAAGGTGACGGTCAACGGTCCCCGCGACGCGTTCTTCCC
>VGAV01000410.1 GCA_016870695.1 Actinomycetota bacterium
ATCTCCGCCGCCGTCGCGCTGCTCGGCATGGCGACGGAGGCCCGCGGCCAGGGCCGCACGGTGGCCGACCTGCTGCAGGAGTTCCGCGAGACGTTCGGCGCGTTCGCGAGCGACCAGATCTCGGTGCGCGTGAGCGACGTCGGTGAGATCGCGGGGATCATGGCGGCGCTGCGCGCGCAGCCGCCCGCGGCGATCGGCGAGGTCGCCGTCTCCCGCATCGACGACCTGCTCGACGGGGTCGACGGCCTGCCGCCCGGCGACGTGCTGCGCATCTGGCTCGAGGACGGCTCGCGCCTCATCGTGCGTCCGAGCGGCACCGAGCCGAAGCTGAAGCTGTACCTCGACGTGCGCGGGTCGTCGGCGAAGAAGGCCGCGCGGCGTCTGGCAGCGCTGCACGCCGGCGCAGAGGCGCTGCTGGCGGCGCTGCGCTGAGCCTGCCCCGCCGGCGCGGGGCTTCGAATGTGCAGTGGGGCGGTCGACGATCGCCCCACTGCCCATTTCGTGCCCCGATCGCTCGGGGCCACGCATCAACTCCTCTCCATAGCACGCCAGAGCGACCAGCTGTCCCCCGTCAGGTGGTGCGGCCGCGCGGCCCGGATACCGCTCCGGGCAGTCTGAGGGGGTGATACTCGCTCTCGCCGCGCCGCTGATCAGACGACGTCAGCTCGAGGAGATCGGCTGGTACTCCCGGCGGGTCAACCTCGAGCTCGAGAGCGGCTACCTGACCCGCGTGCGCAACGGCGTCTACATCCGCAGTGCGGACTTCGAGAGCCTGACGGTCGAGGGCCGCATCGTCGTGCGAGCCCGTGCTCTCGCACTGGTCGCAACGACCCGCCCCGTCTTCTGCGGCATCACCGCCGCCGTTCTGCAGGGGATGCCCTGCGTTCGAGACGACGGGCGGCTGCACATCCTCACTGCGGCGGACCGAGCCGGAGCGGGCCCGGACATCGTCCGTCATCGCGGCCTCCTCGAGGCGCGGCACTACGTCGACCTGGACGGGCTGCGCTGCACGCCTCTGGCGCAGACCGTGGCCGACGTCGCGAGAGGCGAGAGCCGCGAGACCGCCGTCAGCATCGCCGACGCCGCCGTGCGAGAACGAGCCTTCACCCCGCCCGGGAACTACGACGTCGAGGAGGCGGAGCGATTCCGAGAGGAGGCGCTGACCTGGGCGAATCGCACGACTCGTGGACGCCGGACAGCCGAGCGGATCCTGCTCTTCGCGGACGGTCGCGCGCAACGTCCGGGGGAGAGCATCAGTCGTCTCCGTCTCCACGACCTCGGCTTCGCCCCGCCCTCGCTGCAGGTACCGGTCGCCGGACCGAACGGCACGACCTACTGGGTGGACTTCGGTCTGGACGATGTCGACGCATGGGGAGAGTTCGATGGTCGCATCAAGTACCGCGAACTCGCCGGCGGTGCCGGGCGGTCTCCATTCGAGGTCATGGACGCCGAGAAGAAGCGCGAGGACTGGATACGCGGAACCACCCAGCGGCGCTTGGTCCGCTGGGGCTGGGAGGACATCCGGGATGCTGCGACGCTCGGGCGGAGGCTGCGGGCGTTCGGGATCGACCCGCCGGGCCGGTAGCGCCGACGGGGCGCGGAATGTGCACTGGGGCGGTCGACGATCGCCCCACTGCACATTCCACGCCCCGAACGGCCGGGCGGGCGGGCGGGCAGGGCGGCAGGGCGGGGGGCGGCCGGGCGGGCGGGGCGCGGCGGCAGGTCAGCCGTCGATCACGGCCACGAGCTCGTCGAGGAACGCCGCGAACGACGTCGCCCGGCGGACGATGCGCTGCACGCTGTCGCGCTCGCTGAACACCTCGACGAACTGTTCGAACACCGTCTGGAACGCCTCGCGGTCCGCCTCCGAGAACGCCACGAGCGCCACCACCTGCACGCGCCCCTCGCCCCAGGCGATGGAAGGGTCGGCGATGCCGATCGCGATGCGGGTCTGCGTCGCGGTCATGCCCATCGCGTGCGGCACGGCGAGCGCGTCGGTGAACGCCGTCGACGAGATCGCCTCGCGCTCCACGGCCCGCAGCACGTAGTCGTCGTCGATGACGTCCTGGGCCACCAGCATCCCGCCGAGACGACGGATGACCTCGGCCTCGCCGCCGGTGGCATCCAGTCCCCGGACGAACGCGCCCGCGGAGAAGTACCGCTCCAGCTCCGCCCGCAGGCGCGCGAGCCGCCGCCCGCGCCGCACCCGGCTCGCCGCGGACTGCACGCGCTCCACGTCGGCCTCGGTGAGGAACGGCTGGATGCGGACGAACCGATCCCCCGGCCGGGGCGGGTCGATCGTGGTGAGGACGAGGTCGGTGTCGATCGAGTCCCAGGCGGGGTCGATCCGCGTCTCGACGCCGACGACCTCGATCGCCTGTCCGAGCGAACGGTCCACGGACGAGCGCAGCAGCTCATGCAGCTCGTAGTAGCCGGGGCACACGATCGTCGCCGTGAGCAGCTGGTCGGCACGACGGCTGCGCTCCAGGCGCCCGCCGACGTGCATCGCGATGTACGCGATCTCGTCGTCGAGGATCGGGATGCCGAGACCGTCCTGCAGTCCCTTCGCGATGAACACCGCGACCTCGAAGATCATCGGGTACGTCGACTTCAACGACCGCGTCAGCGGGTTGCGCGACCATGCCTGCTCCCGCGACCGGTGCAGCAGGTTCTGCACGTGCAGCGCCAGGCGGAGGATGAAGTCGTCGTGGTCGATGTCGACGAGGAACTGGGATGCCGCCCCCTCGACGACCCCGCGCACGGCGGACTCGACCGCGGGGTCGAGCCGGGCCCGCACCTCGTCGGCGGCCGGGGCACCGGGGGCGACCACGCGGGTGAGGACGAGGGTGGCCAGGTGGCGACGGTCCCCCGCCCCGAGCTGGACGCCGATGTGCTTGAGGGTCAGCCGGTCCAGCAGGTCCGCGACCGTCTCCGCCGCCTCGGACGCCT
>VGAV01000411.1 GCA_016870695.1 Actinomycetota bacterium
CGATGCCCACCTGAACCAGGGTGAACCACAGGATCATCGGGCGACCTCCTCGGGCATGTTCATGACGCTCTTCAGCTGCGCGCCGCGCCGTTCGACGACGCCGACCAGGCGTCCCTCCGGGTCGATGGCCGCCCCGAGCGGGCCGCGGAGGCGGTCGCCGCCGTCGATGCGCTTGCCGTGGCGGAGGTCGAGGGCCTCGTCGGCGCTCACGGGGAGCGGACCGACGACGTCCCCGGCGGCGGTCGCCGGCTCCAGCAGCGCCTCCTCGGCGATGGCGTCCGCGCTCACCGCATCCTCGACGGCGAACCCCCCGATGCGCGTCCGGCGCAGCGCCGTGAGATGCCCGCCGACGCCCAGGCCGGCGCCGAGGTCGCGCGCGAGCGCGCGGATGTACGTGCCGCTGGTGCAGCCCACCACGACGTCCAGCTCGATCGTCCCGGCTGCGCGCCGGGTCGCTCGGACCTCGAAGCGCGAGACGGTGATGCGCCGCGCGGCAAGCTCGACCTCCTCGCCCGCGCGGGCGAGCTCGTACGCGCGTCGGCCCTGCACCTTGATCGCCGACACGCGGCTCGGCACCTGCTCGATCTCGCCGGTCAGCTGCGCGATGCCGGCCGCGATCGCCTCGTCGGTCACGGCCGCCACCGTGGCGGCATCCGCCCGGTCCGTCTCCGTGCCGTCGGCGTCGTCGCTGTCGGTCGCGACCCCCAGCAGGATGGTCGCCTCGTACGTCTTGTCGGCGCCGACGATGAAGGTGAGCAGGCGCGTGGCCCCCTCCACGCCGAGGACGAGCAGACCCGTCGCCATCGGGTCGAGCGTGCCCGCGTGGCCGATCTTGCGGGTGCCCAGGGCGCGACGGGCCCGCGAGACGACGTCGTGGCTGGTGACGCCCCCGGGCTTGTCGACCAGGAGGATGCCGGGACGGACCATCAGCAGAAGTCCCCGAAGATCTGCACGGGGTGGGCGGCATCCGAGTTCTCCACGATCGCGGAGGCGGCCTGCCGGGGGCGCGCCTCGCGGACGTACCGCTGGAAGCCCTCGCGCGCGGCGCGGTTGCTCTCGGCCGCCGGATCGGGGTCGGTGCCGTCGCGCTCGGCCACCCGTGCCGCCGCCACCGCGGGTGCGACCTCGAGCCAGACGGACCAGTTCCACAGTCCTCGGACGTCGGCCGCATGCAGGCGCGTCCCGTCGACGACGAGGACCGCGTCCGGGCCTGCGTGCGGTGACTCCTCGCCGTCCTCCGCGACCGTCACGGGGCGGCCGACGGCCTCGCCTGCGCGGAAGGGGGCGACGAGGTCACGGCGGAGCGTGTCGACGCGGGCACCGTCCGGACCGTCGGACGCGGCCGCGGGGGCGCGGAAGGCGGTCGTGCCGGACGCGGCGAAGGCGGCGGCGAGCTCGTCGGCGAGCTGAGCCTGTCCCCCGCCGTCGGGACCGTCGACGGCGAGGACGACCCGTCCGGAGCGGTAGTGCTGGCGGGCCTCGTCGCGAAGGCTGCGCGCGAGGGACGAGACGGTGGTCGAGGGCATGGGACAAGCCTACGGTCGCGGCCTGCCGCCCCTCCCCTCCCGAGCGATCGTTCGCCACCGGGAGCGACGCCCCGCCCCACGGGGCTCGTAGGGTGGAGGGATGCCGCAGATCGCCGCGCCCCTGCTCGCGTGGTACCGCGACAACGCCCGCGACCTCCCCTGGCGCCGCGCGGGGTTCGACGCGTGGGGCACTCTCGTCAGCGAGTTCATGCTGCAGCAGACCCCCGTGGCCCGCGTCATCCCGCACCTCGAGGCGTGGCTGACCCGCTGGCCCACCCCCGCGGACCTCGCCGCGGATCCGCCGGGCGAGGCCGTGACCCAATGGGCGAACCTCGGCTACCCGCGACGGGCGCTGTGGCTGCACCGGGCCGCGGTCGAGATCCGCGACCGGCACGCCAACGTCGTCCCCCGCGACGTGGAGTCCCTCCTGGCGCTGACGGGCATCGGCGACTACACCGCCCGGGCCGTGGCCGTGTTCGCCTACGGCGACCGGCATCCGGTGGTCGACACGAACACGCGCCGTGTCCTCGCACGGGTGGTCGACGGCGCCGCCCAGCCGGGCCCTCCGGGCCGGGCGGACCTCGCCGCGATGGAGGCGCAGCTACCCGCCGACGTCGTCGCGGCCGCCGTGGTCAACGCCGCGGCCATGGAGCTGGGGGCGATCGTCTGCACCGCCCGTTCGCCCAAGTGCGAGGTCTGTCCGCTCGCGGACCTCTGCGCGTGGCGGGCCGCCGGCTACCCCGCCTCCGAGGACCGCCGACGCCGTCAGGCGACGTACGAGGGCAGCGACCGGCAGGCACGCGGCGCGGTGCTGAAGGTGCTCCGGGATGCCGCCCCCTCCCCCGTCGTCCTCGCCGAGGTCCTGCCGTCCTGGCCCGACCCGGTCCAGCGCGACCGCGCGATCGACTCCCTCATCGCGGACGGCCTCGCCGAGGCGTCGGCCGGCCTCCTGCGTCTGCCCGGCCACGCGGCATCCTGATCCCGTCCCCCGCCCCGCCCGGCCGTCCCGAGAGACGACGAACGGCCGGACGTCCCGTGAGGGGCCGTCCGGCCGTCCGGTCGTGCGGGCTCAGGCCCGGTCGTCGTCCTCGTCGAGGTCGTCGTCCTCGTCGAGGTCGTCCTGCTCGCGCGGCTTCACGTACGGGTCGGCGTCGCCGGCGTACGCCGCGGCGGCCGCGAGGCCGGCGACCGACTCGTCGCGCTCCCGCGCCTCGCGCAGCAGCGCCGAGATGTGGTCGGCGTTCTCGGGGATGCCGTCGAGGATGAACTCCAACGACGGGGTGAGGCGCGTGTTGAGGTGCTTGCCGACCTCGCTGCGCAGCATGCCGGTCGCCGACTTCAGCGCGGCGGCCGTGTCGGCGCGGTGCGCCTCGTCGCCCATGACGGTGTAGAACACCGAGGCGCGCTGGAGGTCACCCGT
>VGAV01000412.1 GCA_016870695.1 Actinomycetota bacterium
GTTGAGCGTCAGCGACGCCGCGGACGGGCGGACCGATCGCACGTCGGTGCGCATCTCTGCGGAGGGCTGTCTCGGCGGCGGTTGAGGCGTGGGCGCTCCCCAAATGGGGAGGCGGCCGGCGGTGCCCCCGACAGGATTCGAACCTGCGACGCCCGCGTTAGGAGTGCGGCGCTCTATCCCCTGAGCTACGGAGGCGGACGTCCTCCAGCCTACTGCGCCCCCACGAGCGCGCGAGCAGGCGGTCCGGGATGCCGCTGTCCCACTCCCCCGGCTCGGACAGCGCGGCCTCGCGCACCTCGATGCCCTCGGGTCCGATGCTGGCCGTGCACACGAGGAGGGACTCGAGGACGTGCTGGTCGTGGGCGTCGCGACGGAGCACCGACGACGACGGGTCCGCGGTCCCGGCCGCGACCACGTTCAGCCACGGTGTGAACCAGGCGGCCCCGTCTGCGAGTCCGGCGGCGCGGAACTCCGGCAGCCAGCGGGCGATGCGGGGCGCCCCCGGGTCGTCGACCGCATGGTGGGCGACCATGTGCGTGCCCGGCCGCAGACGGCTGCGACGGGACACGACGCCGTCCCATTCCACGAGGTGCGCGCCGGCGGCATCCACCTCGACGAGATTGAACCCGCGGGTGGGCGGGGTCGCGGGGAGCCCCCCGGACACGGCGGACAAAGGGATGCCGCCCCGGCTGACGACCTCGTCGTCACGGCGGTCCGAGAGGTCTTCGCGGTTCAGCAGCACGGCCAGACGCCCCGCCGCGAGATCCACGGCGAGCCAGGCGCCGCCGGCGCGGTCGTCGCGGACGCCGAGGACGTCCCCGTGCTCGGGCCACCACGGGCCGAGACCGCGCCAGGGACGGTCGCGTTCCTCGTCGCGGACGGCGAGCAGACGGACGGAGTCGCGCGGGTCGACCGGGACGTCGATGACGACGGTGCACACGGCATCCACGCTACCCGCGCGCCGCGCTCCCGGGCCCGTCCGCCGGGCTCGTCCCATCCCGGCGGGTCCGTCCGTCTTCCGGGTGGTGAACGCTCTCTCGCGGGGCAAACGGCGCAACGCGGCGTTTCCCCCGCAGGGGAGCGTTCACCGGGAGGAGAGGGATGCGCGGACCTGGAAGACTGGGACGATGTTCGTCGTCGTCGGGGTCACCGGGGGAATCGCCGCCTACAAGACCGTCAGCCTCGTGCGGCTGCTCGTGAAGGCGGGGCATGACGTGCACGTCATCCCCACCGACGACGCGCTGCGCTTCGTCGGCCTGCCGACGTGGGAGGCGCTCAGCCGCAACCCCGTCACGACGTCGGTGCACGACGACGTCGCCAAGGTGCGGCACGTCGCGCTCGGCCAGTCCGCCGACCTCGTGATCGTCGCCCCGGCCACGGCGAACACCCTCGCCGCGATGGCCGCCGGACTGGCCTCCGACCTCCTCGGCACGACGCTGCTGGCGACCACCGCCCCCGTCGTCGTGGCTCCGGCCATGCACACCGAGATGTGGCGGCACCCCGCCACGACGCACAACATGCGGGTGCTGCGCGAACGCGGCGTCCACGTCGTCGGTCCCGCCGACGGCGTGCTCACCGGAGGCGACTCGGGGCCCGGGCGGATGTCGGAGCCGGAGGACATCGTCACCGCAGCTCTCGCGCTCGTCGAGCGTCCCCGCGATCTGGACGGCCTGTCGGTCGTCGTCAGCGCCGGCGGCACGCGCGAGCCGATCGACCCCGTGCGCTTCCTCGGCAACCGCTCGAGCGGACGCCAGGGGGTGGCCCTCGCCCGCGCCGCCGTCGCGCGCGGCGCGCGCGTGACCCTCGTGGCCGCGCACCTCGAGGCCGACGTCGTCCCCGACCCGCGGGTCGAGGTCGTCCGCGTCGGTACGGCTGCGGAGATGCAGAGGGCGATGGATGCCGCCTCCCCCGACGCCGATGTCGTCGTCATGGCCGCGGCCGTGGCGGACTACTCCGTCGCCGCGGTGTCCGAGCGCAAGCTCAGCAAGGACCGCACCGGCGGCGACACGCTGACGCTGGAGCTCGTGGAGAACCCCGACATCGTCGCGGGTCTGGCGAGCCGCCGCCGGCCCGGCCAGACGATCGTCGCGTTCGCGGCCGAGACCGTCGCCGACGAGGCGGAGCTCCTGGAGCGCGCGCGTGCCAAAGCCGCACGCAAGGGTGTCGATCTGCTCGCCGCCAACGCGGTGGGCTGGACGCAGGGCTTCGAGTCGCGGAAAAACGCCGTGGTCGTCGTCACCGGGGCCGGGGACGTCGTCGGCCGGGCGGCCGGCTCGAAGGACGAGACGGCCGACGCGCTCTGGGACGCCATCGCCGCAGCCCGCGGCTGACGCCCCGGCAGTGCGCCCGGCCGCGGCGACGGAGAACGCCGCGGCATCCTCCTCCCCGCATCTCGCTCCGCTCGCGCGACGCGGTGTCCCGGGATGCGAACGGCCCCGGTCGCCGGAGCGCCGGGGCCGTTCGCCGGGGGCTCAGTACGCGCCGATGCCCGCCTGCTGCATGATGACGAACGTCCGGTCGAGCAGCCACAGGGCGAACACCGTGCCGATGATGAACGCGAGGGCCGTTGAGGCGATCCACACCCACAGGGGGGCGAGCCCCTTGCCCGTCTGCCGGCGGACGACGACGCTGCGGCCAATGATGTACACCGCGTTCGTGCTGATCGCCAGGATGAGGAAGCTCCACGCCCAGTGGAACGGGCGGTCGACGCCACGTGCGCGCAGGGTGCGCCAGTCGAGGAACGAGAACACGACGACCGCGGCGTTCAGCAGCAGCGCGAGCAGCGTGAAGCCGGAGATGGTCCCGAGGAAGGCGAGCGATCCCGCGCTCGACGAACCGTAGATCGAGCTGTACACGGACGCCTCGATGGCGCCCGTCCAGTCAAAGAGGAACAGCGACAGGGTGCTGACCAGGGGCAGCACGGCCA
>VGAV01000413.1 GCA_016870695.1 Actinomycetota bacterium
GGCCGCGCCCTCCGAGACGTGCGCGACCGTGCCGGCGCAGCTGACCCTCGCGAACGGCGAGGGCACGGACGACCAGGAGCAGGACCCGCCCGACACGGTGCGGCTGCAGCAGGCGCTCGACTCGTGCGCGCAGGGTCACGGCGCGGTCGTGGCCGTAGAGCTCGCGGCATCCGGTTCCTCGTCCGACTTCCTCAGCGGACCGCTCACCGTCCGAGAGGGAGAGGTTCTCGTCGTCGACCCGGGTGTGACGCTGTCCGCCTCGCGAAATCCGGCCGACTATGAGGCCGACGGGCACCCCACGTGCGGGACCATCGGCGGCTCCGGCGGCGGATGCCGGCCGTTCCTGACCCTGGCCGGCTCGCACGCCGGGCTGGCCTCGAAACCGGACGCCGTCGACGGATCGCGTGGCCGGATCGACGGCCGGGGCGGTGCGACGATGCTCGGATCCGCGCAGAGCTGGTGGGACCTGTCCGCGGCGGCCAAGAGCGGGGGAGCGCAGAACGTCCCGCGCCTCGTGCAGGCACGGCACGTCGATGACATCACCCTGCACGACATCGACCTCGTGGATGCCGCGGGCTCCCACGTGTCGTTCCAGGACGGCGACGGGCTTACCGTCTGGGGTGTCCGCATCCGCACGCCCTCGACGGCGCGCAACACCGACGGGATCGACCCGGCCGGCGCGACGGACGTGACGGTCGCCCACTCGTGGATCATGGACGGCGACGACGGCATCGCCATCAAAGGGGGCAGCAGCCCGTCGGCGCACATCTCGATCATCGACGACCACTTCTTCGGCACGCACGGCATCTCCATCGGCAGCGAGACGACCGCCGGAGTGAGCGACGTGCTCGTCGCCGACGACACGGTCAGCGGCACGGACGCCGACGGCACCGCGAGCGTCGCGTCGGCGGCCATCCGCATCAAGAGCTCGGCCACGGCCGGCGGTCCCGTGACGGACATCGCCTACCGGAACGTGTGCGCGGATGCCGTGAAGGCGCCCATCGACATCGACGCGGACTATGCGAGCGGCACGGGCTCCACCACGCCGCAGTTCACCGACATCACCATCGACGGGTTCCGTTCGTCCGACTCGCCGTCGAGTGCGACGTCGACGGTGAAGGGTCACGACGCCGCGCACCCCCTCGGGGTAACCGTCGCGGACACGTCGGTGGACACGGGCCGTGTCGACGCGGCATACGCCGACATCACCACGGAGGGTGCGACGTTCGGCGGTGCGCCGTTGCAGGCCTCCGGTCCTGACGTGACCGTGACGGACGCCCCCTCCGAGGGCACCGCGTCGACATGCACCTCCCCGTCGTACCCGGCGCCCTGAGTCAGCGCCGCTCGCGTGCCGCCGTCCCGCCGGCGGGAACAGTCCCCGATAAACGCTCCCTGCACCCATAAATGCGCGCACCCTGCGTTTATCAGTGCAGGGAGCGTTTATCGGGAGGAGGAGGCCCGGGCCGGCGTGCGCCTCACACCCGCACGGCGTAGACCACCCGGTTGTCGACGTACGACCCGGCCTCGCGGTCGAAGATCCCGCCGCACGTGATGACGCGCAGCTCGTCCTGCGCGGTCGCGCCGAACACCCGCGCCGTCGGGAAGGCGGCCTTGGGGTAGTCCGCCGTCTCGGCCACCCGGTACGTGTGCAGGGTGCCGGTGGCATCCCGGACCTCGACGACATCGCCGACGACCAGTTCCTTCAGCCGCTGGAACACGGCCGGACCGGTGGGCGAGTCGACGTGAGCCGCGATGACGGTGGGGCCGGTGCCGCCGGGCCGACCACCGCCGGTGAACCAGCCGACCTCGTCGTAGTCGACGGGCACCTCCATGCCGCCGTCCGCGGCGATGCCCAACGGGATGAGCGGCTCGTCCAGACCGAGGGCCGGGATCGCGACGCTCGTCGGCTCGGCGGCCGCGGGGGGAGCGGGCTCCGCGGGCGGGACCGCCGGCGGGGACGAAGGAACGGGGGATGCCACCGGCGCCTCAGCCGTCGGCGACGGCGCTGCGTCGGGTGCGTTCGACCCGGCGCACCCCGCGCACGCCCAGACGCCCGCCAGCGCGAGCACGAACGCGGTGCGCGGCGGCCGCCCCCCAAAAGCGGGCCGCCGCACACCGCGCCGTGGCATCGTCACCGCGTCGCGGAGGGACGGCGCCGGTTGAGAAGCAGCGCGGTCGCGACAGACAGTCCGACGACGCCCGCGGCGGCGGTCAGGCCGACGGCATCCATCTGTCCTCCGGCGGAGCCGCCGGCGCCGGTGTCCACACCGCCGACGGGGATGGCGCTCAGCTGACCGCGGACGACGCCCGCGGGGAACGCCGTCGTGTGGGAGTCACCGGTGAAGCCGGCCGGGTTCGCCTCGATCTCGGCGAGCGAGAAGCCCTCGCCCGTGTCGACGCCGTTGGCCTGGACGCCCGTCGTGAAGGGGCCCTGCAGGCAACCCGACGACGTGCGCGGTCCGTCGCCCACGGGAGCGGGGTTCGGGAACGCGATGCGCGGCGGACCCGGCTTGCCGACGGCCGCCTCGTGGATGTGCGTCGCCGTCTTGGCGGGGCTCTGGTAGTCGCCGCTGACGCCCTCGAGGCGGATGTCGTAGCAGATGATCTCCTCGTCGGAGTTGATGCGGAACGTGAACGTCCCCGTCGCCCCGCTCTCGCCCGGCGTCGCGACGCCGTCGTTGTTGATGACCTGGTCGGGGGTCGCCATCACCGTGAAGGCGCTGGTGAACTCGGACGGCTCGGCGACCTCCGTCTCGGCGTGGGCGGGAGCGACCCCGACGGCGAGCATCGCCGCACCGGCGAGAGCGCCGATCGTGAGGGGGCGGGCGTACGTCTTCTTCGTCATCGTCGTGCCTTTCGATCGGGACGCTCGTCGTCCGGTTGCAGGATCTACGTCGACAGGAGGCCCAG
>VGAV01000414.1 GCA_016870695.1 Actinomycetota bacterium
CCATCGTGAACGCGCTCGCGCCGCGGCACGTCGTCGAGTGCATGCGCGCTGTCGGCGTGCGCCTGAGCCGCTCCCAGCTGTCGGACATCGCCCGCGCCGCGGAGTGACCCGCGCGGGCACCGCCTGGTCTCTCGCCGGTCGGCTTCACCCGCTCCGGGTGAGCTTCGGGCTCGTGTCGGAGGGGTGACGTAGGCTGGGAAGCGTGCCCACCGGCACCGGATTCCGACGACGAAGCGAGCTGATGTGACGCACTACATCTATCTTGTGCGCCATGGGGAGCACCAGGATGCCGAGCACGGACTGACCGACGGGCCCTTGTCGCCGCGCGGTCAGCGCCAGGCCGCCCTGTTGGCCGACCGCCTGTCCGGACTGCCCCTCGACGCGGTCTGGCACTCTCCCCTGGAGCGTGCGGCGCAGACGGCGCGCGCCGTCGCGGAGCGTCTGCCCTCCGTCTCGCCGGAGCCCACCGCACTGCTGTTCGACTGCGTCCCCACCGGGATGACCTCCGAGACCCCCGCCGCCTACGAGCCGTTCTTCGGAGGCGTCACGGAGGCCGAGGTCGACGCCGGTCGCGCCCAGATGGCGGATGCCACCGCGGAGTTCCTCGCCCGCCGGACCGGCGAGGTGCACGAGCTGCTCATCACGCACAACTTCGTCATCTCGTGGTTCGTCCGCGAGGTGCTGCAGGCCCCGGACTGGCGCTGGATGACGATCAACCAGGCCTTCTGCGGCTTGACCGTCATCGCGCAGAAGAAGGGCCGCCCCTGGACCCTGCTCTCGCACAACGACCTGGCCCACCTGCCGGTCGAGCTGCGCACCGGCCTGATCGACCCGCTCCCGGTCTGACGCGCGCTCCTCGCTCAGCCGCGGCCGGTGCGGCGCCGGATTCGGACGTCGGTCGTGGATTCGGACGCAGGCGGCCGTGGCATCCGATTCCCGCGTCTCCGTCCGATTCCGCGAGGGCGGGAGGACAGCGGATGCCGCGGGCTACGGCCTCGGCGCGGTCACCGCTCAGCGAGGGCGCTCCCACGATGAGCGGGACGGGCGGAACTGCTCCGGCGGCGGAGGTGTCGCTTAAGGAACGGGCGGCCCTCGGTCACTGCGGCGTCAGGGGCTTGGCGTACCAGCGGGTCGCGTTGCTGTTGTCGTTGTACGGCTCGATCGAGGTGAACCCGGAACGCGCGTAGAGCCCGCCCGCCGCCTCGAGGGTGTGGTGCGTGTCGAGGACGAGCTCGGCCGCACCGCGCTCGCGCGCGCGCCGCTCGAGCTCCTCCAGGATCGCCCGACCCCAGCCCTGACCGCGCCCGCCGTCGCGCACGAACAGGTGCTTCACCTCGTCGCGCGGACCGTGCGGGCCGTCCGCGATCCGACGGATGCCACCGCACCCGACGGGACGCCCCTCGTCGTCGTCCAGCACGACGAACACGCCCGCCGGCTCGACGAAGGTCTCGGGGGACGGGAAGACCGTGCGGTAGGTGCCGCCCGGGAAGATGGCGGCGCGCAGCGCGAAGTACTCCTCGAGGAGCGCGCGGGCATCGGGAGCGTCGACAGCGGAGGGACGGAGCGAGACCACGTTCCGATGCTAGATCCTGCGGCGCGTTCGCCCGCCCCGTCAGCCGTGGACGGGCCGCCCCGCCTAGGGTGGGAGGCATGACGACGCGTGTGGCCATCGTGGGTGGGACCGGCAAGCTCGGCGGCGTGATCCGCGAGGTCGTGGAGGCGGAGGACGGGTACGAGGTGTCCGCCGTCCTCTCGTCCCGCTCGGACCTCGCCGAGATGGACGGGGCAGACCTCGTCATCGACGCGTCCACCCCGGCCGTGTCGATCGACGTCGTCCGCGCCGCGATCGACCGCGGCATCAACGTGCTGGTCGGCACGTCGGGATGGTCCAGCGAGCGCATCGCGCTCGTCCGTCCCCTCGTGGATGCCGCCGACGTGGGCGTCGTCTTCATCCCCAACTTCTCGCTGGGCTCGGTGATCGGCAGCGCGCTCGCCGCCGCGGCGGTGCCGTTCTTCCCCTCGATCGAGATCGTCGAGGCCCACCGCGAGACCAAGGTCGACTCCCCGAGCGGCACCGCCGTCCGCACGGCCGAACTGATCGCCGCGGCCCGGTCCGAGGTGGGACCCGTCGAGTCGCCGCACGTCGATCAGCGGGCGCGCGGTCAGAAGGTGGCATCCGTCCCCATCCACTCGCTGCGACGGCCGGGCGTCGTCGCCCGTCAGGAGACGGTGCTGTCGGGGCCGGGCGAGGCGTTGACGATCGTCCACGACACGATCGACCCCGCCACCGCCTATGCGCCGGGGATCCGCATCGCCCTCGCCGCCGCGCGGGAGGCCACCGGGGTCGTCGTGGGGCTGGACAGCTTCATCGACATCGGGGTGCGCACGCAGCCGGTCCGCGCGGGGGAGCCCGTGGCGGAGGACGCGGTGTCCGGGCAGGTCGCGGGCGCCACGCGAGCATGAGGGTCCGTGTCGCCGTCGCCGTCATGACGGTGCTGCTGCTGCTCTACATCGTCCTCGCCGGTCAGCGGGCCTTCATCCTGCTCGCGAGCGGGCAGACGGTGGGCGTCGTTATGGGGCTGGCCCTGCTCGTCCTGCCGCTCATCGCGCTGTGGGCGATCGGCCGCGAGCTCTGGTTCGGCGTGCGGGCGCAGCGCCTGGGGGAACGACTGGATGCCGAGGGCGGTCTGCCCGACGAGCAGGTCGAGGTCCGGCCGAGCGGGCGTCTCACGCGGGACGATGGCGACGCGCTCTTCCCGGCCTACCGGGCGGACGCGGAGGAGCACCCCGACGACTGGCGGGCGTGGTACCGCCTCGGACTCGCCTACGACGCCGCGTCGGACCGCCGCCGTGCCCGCGAGGCCGTCCGCCGGGCGATCCGTCTGGAGTCCGAGGAGCGCCGCGCGGGC
>VGAV01000415.1 GCA_016870695.1 Actinomycetota bacterium
GGGCAAAGCTCGGCGAGCAGCTCGCCGTGTGGCAGCCCGACCTCGTCGTGCTGAGCGGCCTCATGCGTCTGCTCCCCGCCGACCTCGTCGCGCAGTGGGAGCCGCGCATCATCAACACGCACCCGGCGTACCTGCCCGAGTTCCCCGGCGCGCACGGCGTGCGCGACGCGCTCGCGGCCGGCGTCACGCAGACCGGGGCGAGCGTCATCGTCGTCGACAGCGGCGTGGACACCGGGCCGATCCTCGCGCAGGAGCGGATCCCCGTCCTCCCCGGCGACGACGAGGACGCCCTGCACGAGCGCATCAAGCCCGTCGAGCGCCGTCTGCTCATCGACGTCGTCCGGCGGATCGCCGAGGGCGACCTCGACCTCGCCGCCGAGGCATCCGCCCCCCGAACCGTCTGACCCGCGGGACGGCACCCGTCCGTCGCGCCCCGAGAACCCGACACGAGACACAGGAGCCGCAGCATGGCCGGACCCCGCCACGACCCCGCCGACTACCGTCCCCGTGACGTCGTCCCGATCCGCCGCGCGCTGGTGTCGGTCAGCGACAAGACCGACCTGCTCGTGCTCGCCGAGGCGCTCGCCGGCGCGGGCGTCGAGATCGTGTCGACCGGCGGCTCGGCCACTCTTCTGCGCGAGGCCGGATACGAGGTCACCGACGTGTCCGCCGTCACCGGTTTCCCCGAATCGCTCGACGGTCGCGTGAAGACGCTGCACCCGAACGTGCACGCGGGCCTGCTCGCCGATCTGCGGCTCGCCTCGCACGAAGCGCAGCTCGAGGAGCTCGGCATCCGGGCCTTCGAGCTCGTGGTGGTCAACCTGTACCCGTTCGTGGAGACCGTGGCATCCGGTGCCCAGGGCGACGACGTCGTCGAGCAGATCGACATCGGCGGCCCCGCCATGGTGCGCGCCTCGGCGAAGAACCACGCGAACGTCGCGATCGTCGTCTCGCCCGAGTCGTACCCCGCGATCATCGACGCGCTGCGCACCGACGGCGGGACCTCGCTCGTGCAGCGCCGCGAGCTCGCCGCCCGCGCCTTCTCGCACACCGCCGCGTACGACACGGCCGTGTCCACGTGGTTCGCGGAGGGGACGCTCGGCGACGACATCGACCTGCCCGCGCACCTCACCATCCAGGCCGAGCGCCTGAGCACGCTGCGCTACGGCGAGAACTCGCACCAGCGCGCGGCCATCTACTCCCGCGTCGGCGGTCACGGCATCGCCCAGGCGACCCAGCTGCAGGGCAAGGAGATGTCGTACAACAACTACGTCGACGCCGACGCCGCCCTGCGCGCCGCGTTCGACATGGTCAAGCCGGCCGTCGCGATCATCAAGCACGCCAACCCGTGCGGCATCGCGGTCGCGGCGCCGAACGCGCTCGACCCGATCGCGTCGGCCCACCTGCGCGCGCACGAGTGCGACCCGGTGTCGGCCTTCGGCGGCGTCATCGCCGCCAATCGCACCGTCACGCTGAAGATGGCCGAGAACCTCCGCGACATCTTCACCGAGGTCATCGTCGCGCCCGACTTCGAGCCCGAGGCTCTCGAGGTGTTCGCGCTGAAGAAGAACCTGCGCGTGCTGCGCCTTCCCGCCGACTGGCAGCAGGAGCGGATGGACGTGCGGCTGCTGTCGGGCGGTCTCCTCCTTCAGGATGCCGACCGGTTCCCCGCCGACATCGAGTCGGTCGCGAAGGACTGGGAGCTCGTCTCGGGCGAGCGTCCCGCGCCGGAGGACATGACGAACCTCATCTTCGCCTGGAAGGCGTGCCGCGCGGTCAAGTCGAACGCGATCGTCCTCGCCAAGGGCTCGGCGACCGTCGGCATCGGCATGGGCCAGGTCAACCGCGTCGACTCGTGCCGCCTCGCGGTGGAGCGCGCCGGGGACCGGGCGGCCGGGTCGATCGCGGCATCCGACGCCTTCTTCCCCTTCGCCGACGGGCCCCAGGTGCTGATCGACGCGGGCATCACCGCGATCATCCAGCCCGGCGGCTCGGTCCGCGACGCGGAGGTCGTCGACGCCGCGCGCGCGGCCGACGTGACGATGTTCTTCACCGGGGAGCGCCACTTCTTCCACTGAGCCGGCTCCCTCGCCGCCACGCGCGGGGGGGCGCCCGAAGTGGCCCCGGGGCACCGTGAGTGGCCCCGGGGCCACTTCCGTGACGCGGGAGAGAACCGCGGGGGAGCGCCCGCGGTCAGGCGGAGTCGCGACCCAGCGTCTCCAGCAGCCGCAGCCACACCTCGCTGACCGTCGGGTACGACGGCACCGCGTGCCACAGGCGCTTCACCGGGACCTCTCCCACGATCGCGATCGTGGCGGAGTGCAGCAGCTCGGCGATGTCGGGACCGACGAAGGTCGCGCCGACGAGCACGCCGCGGTCGAGGTCGACGACCGCGCGCGCCTGGCCGACGTACGCGTCGGACTGCTCGCTCGATCCCGCGACGCTCGCCAGGTCGTAGTCGAGGACCTTCACGTTCAGGCCCTTCTCCTCGGCCTTCGCGGCGGTGAGGCCGACGGATGCCACCTCGGGGTCGGTGAACGTCACCTGCGGCACGGCGTCGTGGTCGGCGGTCGCGACGTGCGCGCCCCACGGGGCGTCATCCACCTCGCCGCCCTGCGCGCGGGCGGCGATGACGTCGCCGGCGGCCCGCGCCTGGTACTTGCCCTGGTGCGTCAGCAGCGCGCGGTGGTTGACGTCGCCGACGGCGTACAGCCAGTCGAAGCCGCGGACGCGCAGCGTGTCGTCCACGTCGAGCCAGTCGCCGGCCGGGAGGCCGACGGTGTCCAGGCCGAGGTCCTCGGTCCGCGGGGTGCGGCCCGTCGCGACGAGGACCTCGTCGGCGGTGACCGTGGACCCGTCGGAGAGCTCGAGCACCTTCGCGCCGTCGTCGCCGCGGCG
>VGAV01000416.1 GCA_016870695.1 Actinomycetota bacterium
TGACGGTGGGCGCCAATGGGGGGCGGCGCAGTTCTTCGGTGAACGTTCTTCACGGCCTCGGTCGACTCGGGATGCCGCTCGGCAGGCGTCGTCGCGCGTGTATGAGGTGTCGTCATCCTGACAGATGTGCACGAAGTGCGCAACAATTCTGCGTACTACGTGCATTGAGGTGGGCGCGGACGCTCCGTGCGGCCTATGGGTGCGCGCTGAGAACGCACGATCAGTGCCCCGGCGCGCAGAACGCGCAGGACTCGCGCAGAGGTGTGATCAGTCCGCGAGCAGGATGTCGACGCCGCGTCGACGGAAGGGCTCGAGCTGCTCGTCGGAGGCCTCGGCATCCGTCACCAGGGTCCACGGCGCCTCCAGCCGGACCCACGCATTGAACGGTGCGGCGCCGAGCTTGGCGGCGTGCGCGACGACGTACACGCGCGCACCGGTGCGCGACATGAGCTCCTTCAAGCGGGTCTGCGTGGCCGTCGCCTCGCAGAGGCCCCGGTCGGCGCTGACCGCGTCGGCGCCGAGGAAGACCGCGTCGAAGTACCAGCGCTCCAGGGAGGCTTCCGCCATCGGGCCGACGAAGCTCTGCGACGTCTGCCGGTACCACCCGCCGAGCAGGGACAGCTCGACGCCGTCCGCGTCCTGGAACTCGCGGAAGGGCGTCATCCCGTTGGTGACGACCGTGAGGGGGCGCGTCGCCCCGAGGTGGGCGGCGACGCGGGCGGTCGTGGTGCCGGCGTCGAGGAGGATCGTCTCGCCCGGCGCGACCTGCGCGGCCGCCGTCCGCCCGATGGCATCCTTCGCCCGGTAGGCATCGACCGAGCGCTCACGCAGGCTCATCTCGCGATGGTGCGATCCGACCGCGATGACACCGCCATAGGTGCGCGCCAGACGGTTGGACTGCTCGAGCGCCGAGAGGTCGCGTCGGATCGTGGATGCCGTGACGTCGAACGCCCGGGAGAGCTCCTCGACGCTGGCGAGCCCGTTGCTCATCGCCATCCGCACGATCTCTTCCCGCCGCTCTGACGCCTTCATCCGGGCTCTCTCCTCCTGATGCCGCGCCGTCGGGGCGCCACATCGCCCCACGCTACCAATCGCAGCTCCGGCGGCCGGGGGAGCGGGCGGCCCCTCCGGTTCCGTCCTGGCGGGGCGGGCGTCGGCCGCGGCCGCGCCTCGACACGGAAACGCCCCCGGCGAAGCCTGCGCTCGCCGGGGGCGTCGAAACCTCAGAGCTGGACCGTCTTGTTCTCGGAGGGGAACTCGTCGGGGTCGTTCTTATTGACGGCCCGCACCATTCCGAGCAACTGCTTCACCTTGCTGCTGGAGGCGTCCCAGTACTCCGCCGTCTCGCCGTTCACCCTGAGCAGGATGAGCCCGGGGGTGTCGAGCCCGTCGGGGAACCACGCCTCGAGCGGCTTTGACCACAGCTCCTCTGCCTTGGCCCGGTCGCGGACGACCTCGGCGGTTCCGCTGATGGACGTCCACTCGCTCTTCTTCTCGTTGGCGAGAGCCACGTTCACCTGCGGTGAGGACTGGATCTGGCGGACCTTGTCGGAGTCCTCGTAGGAGAAGAACCACAGGTCGCCGTCGAACTCGACCTCCTGGACGGCCATCGGCCGGCTCACATGCCGGCCGTCCTCGGTCATGGTGGTCAGCATGGCCGTGTGGGCCCGGTCGATCAGCTTGATGATGGTCTCGTGTGCGTCGGTGTCCGCAGACATGAGTGCTCCCTTCGAGCGATGGTCCGTGTGGGCCCACTCTTCTCGTCACCGGGGTGCACGTCTGCCGCTTGACAGGCCCCGCGGAATCGCGTCTCAGGATCCCACGGGCGGCACGACCGCGATCTGAACGGAGCATTGACTCGAGTTCTGTCCGCAACCCGGGAGGCGAGCCTGTCGACTCGAAGATTTGGTACGTTCCGGAATGCCGGCGGCTCCGGCGAGCCTCACGGCGCACGCGCCCGGTCGTGGCATCGCCGCCTCGTCAAAGGGCAATATGCCGCCTTAGCCGCGGAGCGGCCTGTCGGTAGATGCGCTCCGTATAGGCGGGCAGGTCCTCGCGGCCGACCGTCGACTCAAGACCGAGCGGCCGCTCGCCCTCCGGCGACTCGTCCGGCAGGGCGCAAGCGTGATTGGCTTCTCGCCACGGCCGATGAGTTTCGCATCGGCGTGCGGAACGGCAGCGCCACGCTCGATCAACGCTCCCCCTCTCCTGACAGGCCGCCAGTTTGCCCTGCTCCGCTCTCTAGCGGCGCGGCCGGGGAAGACAGTTTCCAACTCGGAGATGGTGGATGCCTCGCTCGGCCGCTCCCGTGACTCCCGGCGAAGCGTGACGACCCTCGCCGTGCTGAGCGCCCGACCGGCGGGTTGCCCTGCTGCACGTGGTGGCGACCCTGACTATCCCCCGGGCGGCGGGTGAAATACGACAGCATGCGGGTGAAGTTTGAGCCCGTTCTTCGTTCTGACCGTCACCAATGCTGAGTCTGTATGTCACCACCGCCACATACCAGGGGCGGATTTGGAGCAACCCCTACAGCTCTAGCGAACATGTCGAGCGGCTCGGCCGATGGCCGGACCGCGGGAAGGACCCAAATGACCCACTTGTCTGAACAGGACGACGCCCAAAGCGAGGTAAACACCTCTGTTTCGCGGCGAACCATCATGGCCGGCGCGGCATGGACCGTGCCCGTCATCGTTACCGCAACAGCGTCGCCAGCTATAGCCGCAACGGCCGCGCCGAACCTTGTATGGGACTCAGGAACCATCAGCCGCAACCCCAGTTGGAACGGTCAAGACTCCGACGGGCGCGGATATGTCGACGCGAACGACACCATGTTCGCTGACTACAAAGTCAGTAACAACGGCACGGCGAGCGCGGACGGCTACTCCATCAGC
>VGAV01000417.1 GCA_016870695.1 Actinomycetota bacterium
GAGGTTGTGGTTCTCCAGCAGGTGGGTCGTGCCCTCGAAAGGCACCGGGTCCGGCGGCGGGTAGAGCCCCGTCTGGACGGGGACCGGCAGGTAGATCCTGAAGTCGCCCTCCCGGGTGAACACGTGCGACGTGAACGCCGACTCGGTGCCGGGGATCTTCCCGTTCCAGATCAGCCCGGTCTGCTGACCCATGGTGAGCAGGTCGGTGTACGCCCAGTGGTGGTAGACGGTCCCCTCTCGCGGGTGCCATTGCGTCGGCATCCCGGCCCCCGCCAGGGAATGCACCTGATCGAACCGCGCGCCCGCCGTCTCGGCGGAGGTGAGCGCGGCCAGACCCCACGAATGTCCGATGGCGTCCTTCTGAGCGGCGGCGACGACGGGAGAGCTCGCGTCGATCTCGCGCTGGAACCGGGCGATATCGGATCCCTTCGCGAGGGCCGTCGGCTCGTCGGCGGCCTCGAGGATGCGCCAGTAGTCCGCGCCACGGTCACCCTCGCCCGGGAAGACGCCTCCCTTCCAGACGAAGGTGACGATGTCGCCACCCGTCGCCAGCCGGCGGCCGACCTGCTGCACGGCGCCGGTGTGGAATTCCGCCATCCCGGTGAAGGTACCGGGGACGTACGTGACGACGTCCGTGGTCGCCTCGCTGAGAGTGCCCATCATCTCGATCACACTGCGGCTCTCGGGCTCGTACAGGTACAACTGCACCTCTCCCGCCCGCGCTCGCTCGAGGTAGTCCCGCTCCCTCTGCAGGGCGTCGATATCGGCCTGCCAGTCGTCCGGACCGCGATGCGGCACCCGCCGGAGGTTGGGGGAGGCGTGACGGTCGATACGGGCCTGGATCCGGGCGACTTCCGCATCGATGTCCGCGATGCGTGCGGCCGCCTTCTCGCGGTTCGCGCGCAGGCGCGCCTCGACGGGCGCTCCGGGGAGCGAGCCAACGATCATGGCGGCCCCGACGGTGAGGGCCGCCACAGCCTCCGGGTCGGCGGCGGCGCGCGCCGCCCACCACGCCGCGATCCGCCCGGGGTCCACGTCTCGGGAGCCGAACAGCCGCACCCAGTCCGGATGTGCGGCGAGGAGCTCTCGCATCCCGTCCGGAGGGAGGGATGCCAAGGCCTCGAGGATGCCCTCGGCGACGTCGTTCGTGAGGCGGGCGTGCTGTGCGACTGCCGTCGAAGGAGACGCAGGCCCGGCGTCGGGGGCGCTGTCGAAGGTGAATGGCGGGTCCGCGATCCTGGACAGATCGGACCGGGCCTCGTCGTTGGCGGTGTCGATGGACTGCTGGACCGCGACGCAGCCGGCGAGCAGCTCGAGGTTGCGCTCTCGCTCGCCCGGGGTCCAGGGATACTCCTCGATCTCGCCGCTGCGCCGAGCGGCCAGTCGGGCGAAGTCCGCGACCTCCTCGCTGAGCAGCAACGCCGTCCCCTGCGCCGAGGCGAGGGTCTCGGCCAAGCGGTCGAGCACGTCGGCGACGGTGGTGAACGTCAGAGCGACCTCCGCCACGGCTTCCGTCACCGGGGTCATGCGGACGAGGAGGTCCGCAGCCTCCGGGGCGTCGTAGTCGCCGGTAAGTCCGGCCCACGTCGAGACGAGCTCGTCGTTCGCCTCATCGGCCGCGGTCGCGCTGCTTCGCAGCTCCGCGGCCTCCGCGCTGAGGACGCGCGGGTCGATGCGCACCTGCGGCACGTCCTCGGTGCCGACCACCCTCACCAGGCCCGTCCCGCCGCAGACGCCGTCGATACGGCCATCTCGTCGTCCGCGGAGACGTACGCCACGAGGACCCGTCCGGCCGCGGCCAGGACGTCGCTCGCCCGGGTCACCGCACCCCGGGCGGCGGTGATCCGCGCCGAGGTCACGCGCGACAGCGCGGACGCCAGGTCGCGTTCTCCGGACACCGCGGCATCCAATGCGTCGGCATGCCGACGTGCGGCCTGCATCGCCTGCCCGACCCGGTCGACGAGGACGGCGACCGCCCCCGTCGTCGCGACGAAACCCGCCACATCGATCCGATAGACGCCCCTCATGGCGCCCTACGGTAGGGAGGCCGCCCGCGCGGTGTCACGGGAACCGACGGTCATTTCACCCGGGCGAAGTTCGGACGCGAGCGGTGGTCGCCCGCGAGTTCATCCCCCCGTCCGCGCGCGGGGGGAGAGGGGTCATCCGCGCGCGAGCCGCACCTCGTGCAAGGTCGCGCCCCAGCGCGCGTCGTCCCGGGTGGCGCCGTCCGGCTCGAAGCCGTGCTTCGCATAGAACGCCTGAGCCCGGGGGTTGTCGGCGAGGACCCAGAGCGTCGCCGGCCGGTCGTCGAGGGCGGCATCCATCAAGGCCTTCCCGGTCCCGGTGCCGTACTCGGCCTGCAAGACGTAGAGAGCCCACAGCTCCTCGTCGGCCGTCGAACGGTCGGGGTCCCGGCACGGTCCTGCCGAGGCGAAGCCGACCACGGACCGCCCGCGGACGGCGACCCACGTCTGACCGCCGGGCTGCCCGCCGGGCGGTACCTCGCCGCGGAGGCGGGCCGCCCAGCGACGGCTCGAGGAGGTCCGGTCGAGCCGGGTCAGCAGCGAGTCGGGCACACGTCCCGTATACGCCTCGTGCCAGCTCTGGACGTGGACGCGCGCGATCCCGGGACCATCGTCGGGGACGGCCGGGCGCACGCTGACCTCGCTCACTCCGGCGATTCGTCCGCGGGCTCCGGGTCGTAGGCCCAGGTCGGGGCGAGCGCGCGGATGCGGGCCGCCCGCCATTGCCAGGTCGCCCAGAGCATCGGCCAGAGCGCCGGTGCCGCCGCGCCGCCGATGGTCAACCGCTCCCGCCACAGCGTCTTACCGGGTTCGTCGGGGGCTGCGGAGACGGCCATCTGGTGATCC
>VGAV01000418.1 GCA_016870695.1 Actinomycetota bacterium
ACGATCGACAGAGATAGTGAAGCGATCGACCGCATGTAGTCTGCGAGCGTTTCTCTGAAATCGATTGGAACCAGCACCCTGTTCAAACCCCAATCGAATCCTCATCGGTGGCCAGCCGATTTGCGGTTCACTCTCCACGCGTCGTGATGCCGGGCGCGCGCCGCTCGAGATCTTTCTCATGGTTACACGCGAATTGAGCGGGCATGCCCAGATCGCATCTTGCCGCCAACTCCCGCAAAGAACGTCGAGTCGAGGATAAGAAGAGACGCACAGTCGTCGCGTATGCGACTGCGATCGCAAGCCAAAACCCAATTTCGCCTTCACTCCCGCGAGGGCGACTACCCGTCGGTTGCGCGCATCTCAGCCCAGCCATAAAGCCTGACCTTCGACTCCCAGGACTGAGTACCGGCCGCAATCTGCTCTCGAGTGCTGGACTGATACTCGGGCGGCGCTCCCCGCACCTCGACTGCGTCTCCCACAATGACCATCGCCTCGTTGGCAAGCACCTGCACGGTCGCATTGCCGTCATCCCAGACTGAGAAGTCGGCACGCAGAGAATCTCCAGATCGCTCAAACAACGACTCGAGAATGACACGCGCCCGAGGCTGCGATACCGCTTCCAGCCCGTCGACAGAGAAACTTCGAACTTCTCGGAAGATGAGCAGACCGAAGTTCTCGACTTTGAAGTTCGCAGATTGCCGCAGATCAACGAGCAACGCCAGCTGATTGCGGAGCATGTCGAAACGCATTTCGACAAGCTGGGCCTCGAGCATCGAGTCTTCGGCCAGTATGTTCGGACGCAAGACCGCATAGTCCTTTATTTCTTTCGCCTCACGACTCAGAACTTGTGCAACAGTCACTTCAGCGGAATATGCCATCCTGGGTCCTCTTTTCTCAACGTCCTACCAGTCAACGGATGCACAGCCTGGCCGTTCGCATTCATGAATGTCGCGTACCCGTTAGGGTAGGGGAATTCCCCCTCGACTACCGGTTCCATGATCCGAACTTTCGTTACCCTCGCATCCAACCCTGGTGTTCCATTGGGTATCTCATACGAAAGGCCGCGTCCGCTTCTCGTCGGGGTTCCCACGGCGCCGGCCGGCACAGCAGGTATATCTTGCGAGCCCAGCCGCACGGTCGACGGCACCAGATTTGGTTTTGCGGCTGCTCCCGGCGCCGGAGCCTCCGGCACGACCGGCTTGACGGTCAAGGTACGAGCAGCGAGAGAACCAATCCCCGTCAGGACACCCCCGGTCAGAGCCCCGCCGAAAGTCCCGTCGCCGACCGCGCCTCCAAAGCCTGCCGCTGAGGGGTTGTCGGTTGACAGTGCGTAGGTCGTCGCGGCGCCCGCTGCGCCGCCGATCCCCCCGGCGACAACGGTGGCGGCGACAAGACATCCGCCGGCCGTCACACCGGTGCATAGGCCGAGCGCCAAGATGCCCGCTGTGACCCCCACCCCGACGGCGATTCCCGCTAGGACGGAGCCGATCTTGCGCCACGTGTCACCGTCCCAGGAGGACGAATTCCACCAGTCGTTCGTGTGGCGCGCCGTCGGCTGCGAGACCGTTCGCGGACTCGTGGCCGCTGGCTTGGGCGGAGACCAGCGCCCCACCTTCGTGCTGGGCGTCGTCCCCGTGGAAGACCGGCGCGACGTGGGCCAGGTCGCCGCGGGCGACTGCGCACGCGGTGCGGACATCGGCGGGTGCCAGGCGGGCGCGGGCGTCGTCCGGGCCCCGGGAAACCGGCTGCCCATATGCGACGGTACGGAGAGCTGCGGCGAGCGCTTCTTCGTCCTGCCTCCATCCAGACGACGCACCGGGGCGAAGCCCAACTCGTCGCGGAGGGTGACCGGGTTGCCGGTGACGTAGGCGTAGCCGTTCATCGTCGACGGGTCGGCGAGAGCGCCGCCCCACGAGTCCTGCGACAGCCACGATCCCGACGCGGTGTCGTAGCCGCGGGAGTAGAACAGGTCGAGGCCGGCGGACGGGTCCGACCGTTCGCCCGAATGTCCGACCGCAGCGTTCCATCCCGAGGTGGAGAAGCTCGGCGATCCCCATTCGTCCGCGGCGGACACCTGGGTGATCTGCGCGGAACGGTCGCTCGACGCATCACGCGCCTGCTGGGCGGCACTGTTGAGGGACGAACCGAGGCGCGCGTCGCCGACCTGCGCCACGGCGGAGCCGAGCCTGTCGAGCAGGTCCCACACCACCGGTCCTGAGGTGCGGCCCTCGAGGAGCAGTTCGCCGGCCGCGTCCCGCACGAGCGTGGTCGTCCCGGCGACGCTGGACTCGTCCTGGACCGGCTGCCACCCGTCCCAGACGGTGGCGGTCGTGGTCTCGCCGCGGTCGCTCTGCGTCCTCGTATCGACCCGCCTCGAGAGGGCGTCGTAGGTGAACTGGGCGGTCTCGCCGCCCGTGTCGTACCCGAGCAGCTGTCCGAGCTCGTTCCACGAGTAGGTCGCGGAGCCCCGGGATCCGCCGCTCTGGGAGACGCGATGTCCGTCATCGTCGTACGTGTAGTTCATTCCGCCCGCGGCGCCGCCCTGGCTCTCGACCACCCGGTTGAGCGCATCGAAGGACTGCGTCTGCGAGAAGGAGGCATCCGTCGCCTTCACGCTCCCGGCGGCGATCGAGGCCGGCGGCCGGGGAACGCTGCGCCCGTCGCCGTCGAACGTCAGCACGGGGTCCAGGACGCCCGTCGACGTCGACGCCGCACGGTGGGTCCACGCCGTCCGGTTCCCGACCTCGTCGTACCCCCACGTGTCCTCCGCCCCGGCATCCGTCGTCGAACCGACAAGCCGGTCGAGTGAGTCGTACGTGTAGGTCGACCGCGAACGGTCGAGGACGGTGGTCCCGTCGCCGCGGGGC
>VGAV01000419.1 GCA_016870695.1 Actinomycetota bacterium
CGACGATCTTCTCGATCGCGGAGAAGACCTCCTGCTTGACGCCCACCTCCTCGAACACGGCCTCGATGACGAAGTCGCAGTCCGCGAACTCCGTGCGATCGGTGGAGCCGTGCACGAGCGCGCGGAGCTGGTTGGCGGTGTCGCCGTCCAGGCGGCCCTTGGCTTCGAGCTTGCCGATCTCCTCGTGGATGGATGCCACGCCCTTGTCGACCCGTGCCTGATCGATGTCCGTGATGATCACGGGGACGCGCAGACGGCGGACGAACAGGAGCGCGAACTGCGAGGCCATGAGGCCCGCACCGATGACACCGACCTTCGTGACCTTCTTCGCCAGAGCCTTGTCCGGCGCACCGACGGGACGCTTGGCGCGCTTCTGCACGAGGTCGAAGGCGTACATGGATGCCGCGAACTGGTCGCCCGTGATGAGGTCGGCGAGCGCCTCGTCCTCTCGGGCGAAGCCCTCCTCCTTCGAGCCGCTCTTCGCCTTGTCGAGGAGGTCGAGGGCGACGTAGGGGGAGCGCGGAACGGTGCCGATCTTCGCCTCGAGCATGTTCCGCGCGACCTTCACGGCGATGGGCCACTTGGTCAAGCGCTCGATCTTGCCGGGCACGTTCTTGCGCTCGACCGTGACGCGACCGGTGAGCACGCCGTCGGCCCACCGCAGCGAGTCCTCGAGGTAGGAGGCCGCCGGGAAGATGGCATCCATGATCCCGAGGTCGAACGCCTGCTGGGGCTTGAGCATCCGGTTCTGCTTGAGCGGGTTGGACACGACGACCTCGAGGGCGTTCTCGATGCCGATGAGGTTCGGCAGCAGGTAGGCGCCGCCCCAGCCGGGGATGATGCCGAGGAACACCTCGGGCAGGGCGATCGCCGCGGCGGAGGCGTCGACGGTGCGGTAGGTCGAGTTCAGCGCGATCTCGAGGCCGCCGCCGAGGGCGAGGCCGTTGACGAAGGCGAACGACGGGACGCCGAGGTCGGAGAGCGAGCCCAGCACCTGGTGTCCACGCTGGGCGATGAGGCGTGCGATGTCCTTCGACGGCAGCTTGGCGACGTCGGAGAGGTCGGCGCCGGCGGCGAGGATGTACTGCTTGCCGGTGAGGGCGACCGCGTGGATCTCGCCCGCCGCGGCGCGCCGCCTGAGCGTCTCGAGGGTGCGTCCGAGCTCGGCGAGGGTCGCCGGCCCGAGGGTGTTCGGCCGCGTGTGGTCGCGCCCGTTGTCGAGCGTGACGAGGGCGAGCACGTTGCCCGAGGGGAGCCGCACGTCGCGGACGGGGGAGTGCGTGACGACCTCGTCGGTAGAGAGCGCCTCCAGCGGCGAGAAGTCGATGGCGGAGTAGTCGGTCACTTGCGCTTCTTCTTTCCGTCGAAGAACGGGTTCTCCCAGATGACGGACCCGCCCTGCCCGAGACCCACGCACATGGCGGTGAGCCCGTAGCGGACGTCGGGTCGCTCGGCGAACTGGGCGGCGAGCTGGATCATGAGGCGGACCCCGGATGCCGCGAGCGGGTGGCCCACGGCGATCGCGCCGCCCCACGGGTTGACCCGGGGGTCGTCGTCGGCGATGCCGAAGTGGTCCAGCAGCGAGATCACCTGGATGGCGAAGGCCTCGTTCAGCTCGAACAGGCCGATGTCGTCGATCGTGAGACCGGCCTTCTTCAGCGCCTTCTCGGTCGAGGGGATCGGGCCGATGCCCATGATCTCGGGCTGCACGCCGGCGAAGGCGAACGAGACCATCCGCATCTTCGGCCGCAGGCCGAGCTCCTTCACGGCGTCGCCGCCGGCGAGCAGGCTGATCGTCGCGCCGTCGGTCAGCGGCGACGACGTGCCGGCGGTGACACGCCCGTGGGGACGGAAGGGGGTCTTCAGCGATGCCAGGCCCTCGAGGGTGGTCTCGGGGCGGCGACCCTCGTCCTCGGTCGCCAGGCCCCAGGCGCCGTCGGCGTCCTTCACGGCCACGGGGACGAGGTCGGGCTGCAGCTTGCCGGCGTCGTAGGCCGCCTGCACCTTGTGCTGGCTCGCCATGCCGAATCGGTCCGAGCGCTCCTTGGTGAGGTGCGGGAACCGGTCGTGGATGCGCTCGGCGGTGACGCCCATGTTGAGCGCACCTGGGTCCACGAGCTTCTCGGCGACGAAGCGCGGGTTGGGGTCGACGTTGCCGCCGATGGGGTGGCGGCCCATGTGCTCGACGCCGCCCGCGAGGGCGAGGTCGTACATCCCGACGCCGATCGAGGCGCCCATCGTGGTGACGCTCGTCATCGCGCCGGCGCACATGCGCTCGATGGCCAGGCCCGGCACCGTCATCGGCAACCCCGCGAGGATGGCCGCCGTGCGACCGAGGGTCAGGCCCTGGTCACCGGTCTGAGACGTCGCCGCGATCGCGACATCGTCGATCCGGTCCTTCGGTACGTCGCCGTTGCGCTCCATGAGCCCGATGATCGCCTTGACGACGAGGTCGTCGGCCCGGGTGTTCCAGTACATGCCCTTCTCGCCGGCGCGCCCGAACGGGGTGCGCATTCCATCGACGAAGAAGACGTCCGACATCTCGGCCACTCTGCCTCCAAAGGTTGGGATGCCACCAGCCTAGGAAGAGCGGTCGGGGGAGCGGAATCGGTTGTCCGAACCTACGAAGCCGGGTCCGCGGCGTCGTCGGGCTCTTTGACGGAAGCTACAAAGCTATCGGCGATCACCTGTGCGGTCTGCTCAATCTGCCAGGGGCGGGCGCCCTGCGCGGTGAGAGCCGCCCCGACGCTCTCCGCCGTGATGTCCGCGGGCGGGTTCCACGCCACGCGGCGCAGCATCTCGGGCGTCAGGAGGTTCTCGGTCGGCATGCCGAGCTCGCCCGCGCGGTCCTCGACGGCGGGGC
>VGAV01000420.1 GCA_016870695.1 Actinomycetota bacterium
AGGTCCTGGTATGAGACCATCCCCGTCACGACGATGGCCACGGCGCAGTAGAGGACCGTGCAGATGACCAGCGACGCGATGATGCCGATCGGCAGGTCTCGCTGCGGGCGCTTGGTCTCCTCCGCCGTCGTCGCGACGACGTCGAACCCGATGTAGGCGAAGAACACGAGCGCGGCCCCCGCGAGGATGCCGCCGACGCCGAACGTCGCCGGCTCCAGGCCGGACAGGAACTGCAGCAGCGGCTGGGTCAGGTCGGATGCCGTCTCGGTCGGGGCGGACGGCGGCACGAAAGGCGTGTAATTCGCGGGGTTCACGAACATGATGCCCGCGACGATCACGAATAGGACGATGAAGAGCTTCACGGCGACCAGCGCCATGTTGACGCGGAGCGATTCCTTGATCCCGATCGTCATCAGCGCACCGAGAACGAGGACGAGGAGGATCGCCGGAAGATCGACCGCTCCGCCGGAGGTGAAGGCTTCCGGCAGAATAACCCCCAGCTGCTCGAAGAACGCGCTCAGATAAGCGCTCCATCCCTGTGCGACGACGCTGGCTCCGAGGAACATCTCCAAGATCAGGTCCCACCCGATGATCCAGGCGAAAAGCTCGCCCAGAGACGCATAGGAGAATGTGTAGGCCGAACCCGAGACGGGCACGGTCGAGGCGAATTCGGCATAACACATCGCCGCCAGTCCGCACGCGATCGCAGCGACGACGAAGCTGATGACGACGGCGGGACCGGCGACATCGTGAGCGGCGCGGCCCGTGAGCGTGAAGATGCCGGCGCCGATGACGACGCCGACACCGAAGACGGTGAGGTCCAGGGCGCTCAAGGATTTCTTGAGTCGGAACTCCGGATCGGTCGTGTCGGCGATGGACTGCTCCACCGATTTGGTCCGCAAAAGGCTCATGCGGCGCCCTCCTTGTCAGCGGCGCCCGGAACGAACGCCATCCGGGAGGATAGCCCCGCCCGCTCCTCCGCGCACACCACGGCAGCGGCACGGTGGAGCGCCGGGGAGGAACGCAGGCCGGGTGTAGGGTTTTGCGCACTATGGCAACCAAGCTCATCGCGCACCTGGTGGACGACCTCGACGGCACGGTCCTCGACGAAGGCGAGGGGACGCAGATGACGTTCTCCATCGACGGGCGCGATTACGAAATTGACCTCTCACGACGGAATGCCGACAAGTTCTACCGCGCTCTCACTCCTTTCGTCGATGCGGCACGGCCCGCCCGCCCGGCCGCCCCTTCCGGTCGTTCCGGAACGCGGGAGCCGCGCGGGAGCAGCGGTCTCGACCTCGGCGCGGTGCGCGTATGGGCCCGCGCCCAGGGAATGACCGTGAATGACCGCGGTCGTCTGCCCGCGACCGTGCTCCAGGCGTATTCCGCCGCGAATTCCTGACCGCGTCACTGCGGCGTCCGTCGATTGTTTCGCGAATTGGACAGTTCTGACGGGTGATAAAGCGGGTGAATTGTATACCCGCGGCAGGAGAGTTCTTCTCGCGGGGCAATTTATCCCTATCATTGGCCTCATGGCCAAGAAGCACATCACCCAGCTCATCGACGATCTCGACGGTTCCGTCCTCGATGAGGGGACCACGGTTCATTTCTCCCTCGAGGGCCGCGCTTACGAGATCGACCTTTCGGAGGAGAATGCGAAGAAGCTCCGCGACGCATTCGAGCCCTTCGTCTCCGCCGGACGGGCTGTCGGCTCCGCCGGCGCCTCCACACGTCGCCCGGGTCGTCCGCGCGCGGGCGGGTCGTCCCGCGACCTCGGCGCCGTCCGCGCCTGGGCCGAGGAGAACGGCCACCAGGTGAACTCGCGCGGCCGCATCCCCGCCAACATCCTCGAGGCGTACGACGCCGCGAACTGATCGCACAGCGAAGCGCCCGGACGTCCCCACAACGTCCGGGCGCTTCGTCGTCGGTCGACGTGGGCGGTGCCGCCGTCGACGTCCGGCTCAGACGAGCGCGGCGTTCGCGGCGCCGACGCTGAGGCGCTCGGCGGCGATACCCTCGGCCGCGGCGAGGGGAGTCACTCCTCGGCTCTCCGCCTCGTCGAAGACACGACGCACGGTGTCGCCGATCCCGGCCACGCGCCCCATGATCTCGTCACGACTGCCGAGCTGCTTCGCGACGAGATCGAGGTAGATGACACCGCCCGCGTTCACGACGAAGTCGGGGGCGTACAGGATGCCGCGACCCGCCAGCCGGTCGGCTCCCGACCGGTCGGCGAGCGGGTTGTTCGCCGGCCCGCAGACGGCGCGCGCGTCCAGGGAGTCGATGACCTCGTCGGTGAGGACCCCGCCGATGCCGGCCGGGACGAAGACGTCGGCCGAGACCAGGTGCGCCTCGCCCGGCTCGACCCAGGCCGCGCCCAGGTGAGCGGCGAGAGCGCGCTTGGCGGGGTTCACGTCCGTGACGGTCAGGGCGGCGTGCTCGGCGGTGAGACGCTCGGCGAGTCGGCTGCCGACCTGTCCCAGGCCGGCGATGGTGATCCGGCGGCCCGCCACGTCGCCGCTGCCCGTGACGCGCTCGAGCGTGGCGACGAGCGAGGCGTAGACGCCGAGGCTCGTTGGGCCGGCCGGCTCGCCCGAACCGCCGACGGCATCGGGGAGGCCGACGACGTGCGCTGTGCGCTCGCTGACGACGAGCATGTCGTCCGTGGTCGAGCCGACGTCCTCCGCCGTCCGGTACAGGCCGCCGAGGCTCTCGACGGCGTCGCCGAGATCAAGGAACGCGGCGCGACGACGGTCGGCATCCAGCTCGGTGCCGAGGGGCAGCCCGATGACGGCCTTCCCGCCGCCCGCGTCGAGCCCCGCGGCGGCGTTCTTCAACGTCATCGCCGCAGACAGCCGC
>VGAV01000421.1 GCA_016870695.1 Actinomycetota bacterium
CCTCCTCAGGTCGTTTGATACGACCATATCTTGTCAAAAATATGATCATTGTGTGAGGATTCTGCGGAACCCCCCTCGGCGATCGTGGATCGAGCCGAGCATGCCCGATGCCGCGCATCCCCCTGTTATCGACGGAGATCTCTTGGACGACTGGACTCAAACCCTCGGCACCGCGCCGTTGCTCGCCATCGCGGCGGGCGCGATCGCGCTCATCCTGGTGCTCATCATCTGGCTGAAGGTGCACGCGTTCCTCGCGCTCATCATCGTGTCGCTCGTGACGGCGTTCGTCGCCGGCATCCCCGTGTCGGCCATCGTGTCGACGCTCACCGGAGGATTCGGCGGGACCCTCGGCACGGTGGCCCTGCTCGTGGCCCTCGGCGCGATGCTCGGACGGTTGATCGAGCATTCGGGAGGAGCGCAGTCGCTCGCCGAGACGTTCGTGCGCATCTTCGGCGAGAAGCGCGCGCCCTTCGCGCTCGGTATCGTCTCGCTGATCCTCGGGTTCCCGATGTTCTTCGACGCCGGGCTCGTCATGATGCTGCCGATCATCTTCGCGATCGCGCGCCGGGTGTCCGGCAACAACGTGCTGCTGTTCGGCCTCCCCGCCGCCGCCGCCTTCTCGGTCATGCACGTCTTCCTGCCGCCGCACCCCGGCCCCGTCAGCGCCACCGAGCTCTACGGCGCGAACCTCGGTCTCGTCCTGCTGGTCGGCCTGATCATCGCCTTCCCGATCTGGTATCTGTCCGGCTACCTCTGGGGCACGTTCGTCGCGCGCCGCATCGTCCTGCCCGTGCCGGCGCTCTTCGGCGACGTCGACGCCGACCAGCCGAGCAACCCCCCGAAGCCGATCACCGTCATCGCGGTCCTGCTGCTGCCGATGCTGCTGATCTTCCTCAACACGGGCCTGTCCACGCTCGGCTCCGCCGGGGTCGTCGACACCGAGAACACCGTCATCCAGGTGCTCGTCCTGCTCGGCAACTCGCCCGTCGCCCTGCTGATTACCGTGCTCGTGGCCACCGTTGTCTTCGGCTTCCGCCGCGGCGAGAACGGGACGGCCCTCGAGAAGGTCGTCGACTCCGCGCTCGGGCCCGTGTGCTCGGTCATCCTCATCACCGGCGCCGGCGGCATGTTCGGCGCGGTCCTTCGTGCGTCCGGCATCGGCGACGCGCTCGCGGACAGCCTGAGCGACCTCGGTCTCCCGGTCATCGTGGCGGCCTACGTCATCGCGGTGATCCTGCGCCTGGCGCAGGGCTCGGCCACGGTGGCCCTCGTCACCGCCGCGGGTCTGGCGGCCCCGGCCGTCATGGCCGGCAACTTCTCGCCGCTGCAGGTCGTCGCCATCACGATCGCCACGGCTGCCGGCTCGGTGTTCGCCGGTCACGTCAACGACTCCGGCTTCTGGCTCGTCGGTCGCCTCATGGGGATGGACGTCAAGACGACGCTGAAGACGTGGACCGTCCAGCAGGCCATCGAGTCCGTGCTCGGCTTCGCCGCCGCGCTGCTCGTCTTCGCGATCGGAGCGGTTCTGTGACCGACACGAACGCCGACCTGTTCGACGTCGCCGACCGCCTGGCCCTGGTGACCGGGTCGTCCCGCGGGCTGGGCCGGGCGCTCGCGCTCACGCTCGCCCGCGGGGGCGCCCGCCTCGTCGTGCACGGCCGCGACGCGGCCGCGGTCGAGCAGACCCGCGCCGAGGCCGAGGAGCTCTCGGGTCGTCCGGCCCACGCGGTCACCTTCGACGTGACCGACGCCGTGGCCGTGGAGCGCGCTGTCGGCACCCTGCTCGCCGAGGTCGGGACCCCCGACATCCTCGTCAACAACGCCGGTGTGCAGCGCCGCGCGCCCATCCACGAGTTCGCCGTCAGCGACTGGGACGACATCGTCGCGGCCAACCTGTCGGGCGTCTTCTACGTCTCGCGGTTCGTCACCCCGGCCATGGTGGAGCGGGGCTCGGGCAAGGTCGTCAACGTCGCCTCGGTGCAGTCGCGCCTCGCCCGACAGACGATCGCGCCGTACTCGGCGACGAAGGGCGGCGTCGCCCAGCTGACCGCCGGGATGGCCGCGGACCTCGCTCGCCACGGCATCCAGGTCAACGCCCTCAGCCCCGGGTACTTCGCGACGGAGATGAACCGCGCCCTCGTGGACGATCCCGAGTTCACGCGCTGGCTCGAGCAGCGCACGCCCGCCGCCCGGTGGGGCGATTTCGACGAGCTCCGCGGGGCGCTGCTGTTCCTGGCCTCGGACGCGTCGAGCTTCGTCTCGGGGCAGAACATCTTCGTCGACGGCGGGATGACGGCGGTCGTCTGACCGCGGAGAGGAACCATGATGCAGTCACTGGTGATCGAGAAGGCGCTCACCGCCGCCGTCCGCGAGGTCGACGTCCCCGAACCCGGGGAGGGGCAGGTGCGTCTGCGCGTGGAGTACGTCGGTATCTGCGGATCCGACCTTCACTACTACTTCGAGGGCGCCAACGGTGCGTTCGTCGTGCGGGAGCCGCTCGTCCCCGGGCACGAGCTGTCCGGGCGGGTCGACCTCGACCCCTCCGGCGCCCTGGCCGCGGGCACCCCGGTGACGGTGCACCCCGCGCGCTTCGGCACGCCCCGCGAGGGCATCGAAGACGCCCCCCATCTTTGGCCCGGCGGCTCCTACCTCGGCAGCGCCTCGACCTGGCCGCACACCCAGGGCGCGGCATCCGAGTACCTGGTCGTCGAGGCGGACATGGTGCGGATCCTCCCCGCGGACCTCCCCGTGCGCCGCGCCGTCCTGGCGGAGCCGCTGGCCGTCGCGCTGCACGCGCTCGGCAAGGCCGGCGACGTCGCGGGGCGTGAGGTCCTGGTCACCGGGTCCGGGCCCA
>VGAV01000422.1 GCA_016870695.1 Actinomycetota bacterium
TCGCCGGACGAGTTCGCCATCACCTCGGTCTCCGCTCCCGTGCGGGACGCATCCGGACTCGTCGCCGCCGCGGCGTGCATCGTCGGCGCCAGCGAGGACGTCCGCCCCCGTCTGGACGACCTGCGCGACGCCGCGCGCGCCCTCGCCGCCGTACTGTCCGCCCGCCTGTGCGCCGCGGAGTCCCCGCCCACGCCGCTCCCGGGAACGATGGGGTGAGCGTCCATTCCGCCCACCGCCGGACCCCGCTATCGTCTCTCGCACCCGAGCTCGAAGGACCCTGGATGCCACTCACCTCCGCCCCCGCGATCCACTACGAGTCCACGGGCGACCCGTCCGCGCCGCCGGTCGTCCTGCTCTCGGGCGGCGGCGCGCAGCTGATCAGCTGGCACGTCGACCTCGTCGCGATGCTGGTGGCACGCGGCATCCGGGTCATCCGCATGGACAATCGCGACGTCGGACTGTCCGCGCGCTTCGGCGGCGATGACGACATCGACGGCGGGTACGGCCTCGGCGACATGGGCGATGACGTGGTGCGCGTCCTGGACGCCCTCGGTCTCGAGTCCGCCCACCTCGTCGGCCACTCGATGGGCGGGATGATGGCGCAGATGGTGGCGATCGACCACCCCGCGCGCGTGCGCAGCCTGGGTCTGCTGTCGACGATCCCCGGTCGCGACCCGCGCTACATCCTGCACGGCGAACGCCCGGAGCTGCGGGTCGCGCCGCAGCGCTTCTCGCGCGCGGAGGTCGTCGCCGGGGCGGCCGCGTTCGCCGCCTCCACGGCGGAGCACCGCTACCCGCTCGACGTCGAGTGGAACGCCTGGGCGGCGGGCGAGGCGTTCGACCGCGGCTACGCCCCGGAGGGCTTCTCTCGGCAGTGGGCCGCGCTGCTGCGCGCCCCGGAACGCCTCGAGGCGCTGCGCAGCGTCACGGTGCCGGCGTTCGTCTTCCACGGCCGCGACGACGACGTGCTGCACTGGAGCTCCGCGGTCGACATGGCCGAGGCGCTCCCGAGGGCGGAGCTGCAGGTGCACCCCGACCTGGGGCACTACCTCAACGCCGAGTTCTGGCCCGCCCTCGTCGACGGCATCGTGCGCGCGGTGGCGGCAGGCGAGGCCCTCCGCGACGACGCCTGACCGGACGCGACCGCCCTCTGCCGACGCTCAGTGCGCGACGGGGGCGTCCCGCTTCACCAGTCGCGTGACGCCGGTCACCACGACCACGATCAGCAGACCGAGGGCGAGGCCGAACACGGCCGACAGCGCGGTCTCGACGATCCACTCGACGACCGGACCGGCCGCCTCGATCGCGTGCGTGATGTGGTGGACGAGGTCCCACGGACCCGCCCACAGCGTCTCGGCGAGGTTCTGCAGCACGAGGTGGCCGCCGACCCACAGCATCGCGACGGTCCCGACGACGCTGATGACGCGGAACACGGCGGGCATGGATACCACGACGCGGGCACCGAAGCGCCGGACGCCGCGCGCGTGGCTCTTCATCAGCCGCAGGCCGATGTCGTCGATCTTCACGAGCAGGGCCACCGCGCCGTAGACGACGACCGTCATGGCCAGGCCGATGACGAGGAGCGCGCCCAGTGTCATCCCGATCCCGAAATCCGGGTCCAGGCTGGCCAGGGCGATCAGCATGATCTCCGTGCTGAGGATGAGGTCGGTGCGCACGGCGCCGAAGACGAGCTTCTTCTCGTCGCGAGGACCGTCGTCGTCGTGAGCGCCGTGGTGGACGCCGAACCACTCGAGCACCTTCTCCGCGCCCTCGAAGCAGAGGAATCCGCCGCCGACGATGAGCAGGTACGGCAGGACCCCGGGCGCGAAGGCGCTGAGCAGCAGCGCGATCGGGATGATGACGACGTACTTGTTGATGATGCTGCCGAGCGCGATCTTCCACACGACCGGCAGCTCGCGCGCGGGGGTGATGCCCTGCACGTACTGCGGGGTGACGGCGGCGTCGTCGATCACGACGCCCGCGGTCTTGGCACTGGCCTTGAGCGCAGCGCTCAGGATGTCATCGACGACGGCGAGCAGTCCGACCGACATGCGTGTTCCTCCCCCGGGGTGCGCCGCGGATCCTCCGCGAGGCTCTTCCGAGGATAGGGGCGGGAGGGATGCCGCGAGCGACGGGGTTGCGCGTGGCGACACCGCCCGGCACGCTCCGACCCCCGTCGACCGGCGGCGGCGTCAGAGCCGCGGCCAGTCGGAGGTCAGGTACGCCTCCACGGCGCGATGCCGGAACGTGTACGGCCGCCCGCGGTCGATGATGCCGCGGACGGTGTCGAGCCGCTGCGCCGTCGGCCCGGCCTCGGAGACCCGGGTGAAGCCCATCGCCTCCGCGATCCGCGTGAGCGAGCGGTCGGCCGCGGGCAGGCCGGCCATGACCTCCAGCAGTTGCCGTTCGCGCCCCGGCAGCCTCTTGAGCACGCGCTCGACGTGCGCCGTCGCCTCGCGCTCCGCGTTGCGCCAGCCGCGCCGGACGTCGTCCTCGGTGACCGTCGACGAGGAACCGGCGTACCAGGCCTGCTCCCCCGCCAGCTGGAACAGGAACGGCTCGCCGCGGCACACCTCGGCGATCAGCGCCGCCGCCTCCGGCTCCATCCACACCCGGCCGGGGCCGTCCTCGCCCGCCACCTCCCATCCGCGGAGCACGAACTCCTGCAGCGCCTCGGACAGGGCGTCGACGTCGATCGCGGAGAGCGTCGACGTCTTGAAGCGCCGCGCGAAGGTGGCCCCTTTCCGCGTGCCCGCCATGTCCTCGAAGTCCGGCAGCCCCGTCAGGTAGACCGCGAGGGGCAGCGACCGCCGCACCCGCGCTCCGCCGGGGACGGCCACCTCCGTCTCG
>VGAV01000423.1 GCA_016870695.1 Actinomycetota bacterium
GGCCCGCGCGCTCGCCAGCAGCCGCTCGCGTCTCATCGGCGTCCTCGGGCCGCGGGCGGCGACGTACGGCGTCGCGGCCATGATCCAGGCGGTCGAGTCCGCCGCGCGCGCGGCCGGCTACCGCCTGACGGTCACCAACCTCGCCACGAGCGACCCGGACGACGTGCGCGCCTCGATCGACCACCTCATGCAGCAGTCCGTCGAGGGACTCATCGCGGTGGCCCCGCAGTCGCGTGTCGTGCCGATCCTCGACGAGATGCGCCTCCCGGTCCCGGTCCAGATCGTCTCCTCCACCGGCTCGGCCGGCGCGTCCTCCCACAACGACCAGGTCGCCGGCGCCCGCGCGGCCGTCCGCCATCTCGTCGAGCTGGGTCACCGTCGCATCCTCCACATCGCCGGCCCGCGTGACTGGCTGGAGGCCGAGCACCGCATGCGGGGCTATCTCCTGGAGATGGATGCCAACGATCTCTCGATCCGCCCGCCGGTCCTCGGCGACTGGACGGCGCAGTTCGGGTTCGAGGCCGGCCTGGAGCTGCTGCGCTTCGAGGACGCCACGGCCGTCTTCGCCGGCAACGACCACATGGCCCTCGGGTTCATGCACGCGGTGCGGGCCATCGGCCGGTCGGTGCCCGAGGACGTCTCGGTCGTCGGCTTCGACGACGTGCCGGAGTCGGCCCACCTCTGGCCGCCGTTGACGACGGTGCGGCAGGACTTCCCGGGGATCGGCCACCGCGCCGTCACCGACCTGCTCGCCGCTCTCGGCGTGACGATCCCCGACCTGGAGGAGCAGCAGCCGGACCACCTGCGCCTGGTGGTGCGGTCCTCGACGGCGCCCCCGTCGCGCTGACTTCGTCACGTTTCGGCAACGGCGACACCCGCTACGCATTCGGACTTGACACTTCCGCGGGAATGGGGAGTAGCATCGCACACACAATGTGAACGGTCACATGACGGTGACACACCAGCCGACGGGACTCGCTGCGGAGCGGATCCGTCGAGACGAAGACGTTTCGAACGACGCGGGACGCCCGAACGGGCCCGCGGTCTCCGATCGGCCTCGTTTCGCCCCGCCGAGCGATGCACCCTCATGACTCCGGGAACGCTGGCAACGGTGGACTCCGCGTGGAGGGACCGACACATCAACCCAACGAAGGGAACCAGAGTGAAGAAGCACAGCATGCTCACCATGGTCGCCGGGGCTGCCGTCCTCGCGCTCAGCCTCACGGGCTGCGGCGGCGACCGCAGCGGCGGCGGCGCAGCCGAGGGTGACGGCGAGTCGGGCGGCGTCATCGGCGTCGCGATGCCGACGCAGCAGTCCGAGCGCTGGATCGCGGACGGCAACAACGTCAAGTCGCAGCTCGAGGAGCTCGGCTACACCGTCGACCTGCAGTACGCCAACGACGACATCCCCACCCAGGTCTCGCAGATCGAGAACATGATCACCTCGGGTGCCAACGCCCTGATCATCGCCTCCATCGACGGCACCACCCTGACCGACGTCCTGCAGCAGGCCGCCGACCAGGACATCCCCGTCATCGCGTACGACCGTCTCATCAACGGCACCGAGAACGTCGACTACTACACGACCTTCGACAACTACCAGGTCGGCGTCCAGCAGGCCACGTCGCTGCTGACGGGCCTGGGCGTCCTGGACGAGTCGGGCAACGAGACCGGCGCCGCCGGTCCGTTCAACGTCGAGCTGTTCGCCGGTAGCCCCGACGACAACAACGCCACGTTCTTCTGGAACGGCGCCATCGACACCCTTCAGCCCTACCTGGACTCGGGTGTGCTGACGGTCCCGTCCGGTCAGACGGAGTTCGGCCAGGCCGCGATCCTCCGCTGGCTGCCCGAGACCGCGCAGGAGCGCATGGAGAACATCCTCACCGTCATCGGCGACACCAAGCTGAACGGTGTCCTGTCGCCCTACGACGGTCTGTCGATCGGCATCATCTCGGCGCTGACCTCGGGCGGCTACTCCGCCAGCGACCTCCCGGTCATCACCGGTCAGGACGCCGAGGTCGGCTCGATCAAGTCGATCATCGCCGGCGAGCAGTACTCGACGATCTTCAAGGACACCCGCGAGCTGGCCAAGCAGGCCGTCTCGATGGTGGACTCGATCCGCAAGGGCGAGGAGCCCGAGGTCAACGACACCGAGACCTACGACAACGGCGAGAAGGTCGTCCCCTCGTACCTGCTCGAGTCGACGATCGTGACGAAGGACAACTACAAGGAGATCCTCGTCGACAGCGGTTACTACTCCGAGGCCGACCTGGGCTGATCCCACCGGGAGGGCTCCGGCCCTCCCACCCGCCTCCGCCGCGGCCGAGACCCCTCGGTCGCGGCGGAGGCTCCCGCGAGTCCGCCGCGTGACGGACTCCTCTCCACCACCCCAGACCGGCCACGAGCCGGTCGACCAAGGAGGACCTCGTGAGCACCATCCTCGAGATGCGCTCGATCACCAAGGAGTTCCCCGGCGTCATCGCGCTCTCGGACGTGTCGCTGACCGTCGAGCGGGGATCCGTCCACGCCATCTGCGGCGAGAACGGCGCCGGCAAGTCCACTCTGATGAAGGTGCTGAGCGGTGTGTACCCCGCCGGCGACTACCGCGGCGAGATCGTCTTCGACGGCAAGACCGTCGAGTTCAAGGACATCCGCGACAGCGAAGCGGCCGGCATCGTCATCATCCACCAGGAGCTCGCGCTGAGCCCCTACCTCTCGATCGCCGAGAACATCTTCCTCGGCAACGAGATCACCCAGCGCGGCCTGATCGACTGGGATGCCACCAACCGGGAGGCATCCAAGCTCCTGGCCCGCGTGGGCCTGGGCGACAGCCCCGACGTCCCCGTGAAC
>VGAV01000424.1 GCA_016870695.1 Actinomycetota bacterium
AGCTCCCCGCGCCCCAGCACGCCGAGGCCGGTGTTGAGGGATGCCTCCGACGCCTTGCCGCCGGACCGGTCGATCGGCAGCTGGCCGGTCGCGGTGAAGAAGACCCGCGTGGCCCAGCCCTTGAGGCCGCGGCCCGTGAAGTAGTCGCTCTTGGCGAGGAACGCCATCCGCCGGTCGATCATCAGGGGCAGGAAGATCGAGTCCGAGAACGACAGGTGGTTGCTGGCGAGGATCGCCGCGCCCTCCCGGGGGATGTTCCGCCGGCCCACGACCCACGGGCGGAAGACGGCCTTGATGACCGGGCCGATCACCACGTACTTCATGAGCCAGTAGAACATCGTCAGCGGTCCTTCCCGGCGAGGTCGGCGACCCCGATGAGGCCGGCGTCGTTGCCCAGACGCGCGATCGTGAACTGCGCGACGGGACGCTCACCGTACCCCGGGAGCGACGTCTCGTAGGCCAGCTGCACCGGCGCGAGCAGGTCGGCCCCGAGCTGTGCGACGCCGCCGCCGATGACGAAAAGCTCGGGGTCGAGCACGGCCTGGAAGCCGCCGCACGCCTCGCCCAGCGCCGTCGCCACGCGACGGAGCGCCTCGATCGCGCCGGCGTCCCCCGCCAGGACGAGACGCGACACCGCGGGTCCGGGGATCGCTCCGCGCTCCTCGCGGACCGCCGCGAGGGCGGCGCCGATGCCGCCGCCGTCGGCGATGGCGTTGGCCTCGCGCTGCAGGGCGCGTCCCGACGCGTACTGCTCGAGGCATCCGTTCTGACCGCATCCGCAGGGAAGCCCGCCGCGGACGAATCGCATGTGGCCGAGCTCGCCGCCGATGCCGTGACCGCCGCGGAACAGCTCGCCACCGGTGATGATGGCCCCGCCGACGCCCGTCCCCATCGTCAGCATGACCATGTCGTGGACGCCCTGGCCCGCGCCGAAGCGGTACTCGCCCCACCCGGCGGCGTTGGCGTCGTTCTCGATCGTGACCGGGGCCTCGAGACGGTCCTCCAGGCGCGCGCGCAGCGGCTCGTCGTGCCAGTCGATGTTGGGGGCGTGGATGACGGTGCTGCGATCGAGGCTGATGAACCCGGCGGCGGCGACGCCGATCGCGTGGATCTCGTGCGCCCGGCGCAGATGCTCGGCCATGTCGACGACGGCATCGACGAGGGCGGCGGGGTCGATGGGGGTGTCCACCCGCAGCTTCTCGACGATGGTGCCGTCCTCCTCGACGACGCCTCCGGCGATCTTCGTGCCACCGATGTCGATCCCGACGTTGCGCACAGCGCTCCCCTCCGGCCCGCCCCGTAGCACGGCCCGAAGCAGTCTAGTCATCCGGCGCAGCCCGCCGATGACCCTGCGTGACGGCGGGGACGCCGCATCCATGCGGATAGACTCGTCGGACCGATCGATGATCTTTTCCGGTACCGAAGGAGTTGCCGTGATCCACTTCGACCTCGCCCCCGTCGTCCCCGCCGACCCGAGCGCGAACGTGTCCGACCTGCTCGCCGAGCGGGTCGCTGCGACCCCCGACCGCGCGCTGTTCGCCGTCCCCGACGCGGGCGGCTGGCGTGACGTCTCCGCCGCCGCGTTCGAGAGCCAGGTCATCGCGCTGGCCAAGGGCTTCGTCGCCGCGGGCGTCGCCCCCGGCGACAAGGTGGCCTTCATCGCCCGCACGACATACGACTGGACCCTCGTCGACTTCGCGCTGTTCTACGCCGGCGCCGTCATGGTCCCGGTGTACGAGACCAGCTCGCCGTCGCAGATCTCCTGGATCCTGTCCGACTCGGGCGCCGTCGCCGCGATCGTCGAGACGGCCGAGCACGAGTCGCGGCTCGGCGAGGTGCGCGGGGATCTCCCGCTCATCCGCGAGGTGTGGACCATGCACGGCGGCGGCCTCGACGCCCTCGTCGCGCAGGGCGCCGGTGTCGACGACGCCGAGGTCCAGCGCCGCCGCACGCTCGCCAACGGCTCGGACATCGCGACGCTCATCTACACCTCGGGCTCCACTGGACGGCCGAAGGGCTGCGTCCTCACCCACAGCAACTTCGTCGAGCTCGCACGCAACTCCGCCAAGGCGCTCCACGAGGTCGTGGAGACGCCCGACGCGTCGACCCTCCTCTTCATCACGACCGCCCACGTCTTCGCGCGGTTCATCTCGCTGCTGAACGTGCACGCGGGAGTCAAGACCGGTCATCAGCCCGACACCAAGCAGCTGCTGCCTGCGCTCGGCACGTTCCGGCCGTCGTTCCTCCTGGCCGTGCCGCGCGTGTTCGAGAAGGTCTACAACTCCGCGGAGCAGAAGGCCGAGGCCGGCGGGAAGGGCAAGATCTTCCGCGCCGCCGCCGCCGTGGCGGTCGAGCACTCCCAGCGCGAGCAGGACGGCCGCAGCATCCCGCTCGGGCTCAAGCTCAAGTTCCGGCTCTTCGACAAGCTCGTCTACTCCAAGCTCCGCGACGCCATGGGCGGGCGCGTCGTCTACGCCGTCTCCGGATCCGCTCCTCTCGGCCCCCGTCTCGGCCACTTCTTCCGCAGCCTCGGTGTCGTGATCCTCGAGGGCTACGGCCTGACCGAGACGACGGCGCCGGCGACGGTCAATCTCGCCTCGAAGTCCAAGATCGGCACCGTCGGTCCCGTGCTCCCCGGTGTCGGTGTCCGCGTCGCGGACGACGGGGAGATCCAGGTGCGCGGCATCAACGTCTTCTCCGAGTACTGGCGCAACCCCGAGGCGACCGCCGAGGCGTTCGACGGCGAGTGGTTCAAGACCGGCGACATCGGCGCCTTCGACGCGGACGGCTTCCTCACCATCACGGGCCGCAAAAAGGAGATCATCGTCACCGCCGGCGGCA
>VGAV01000425.1 GCA_016870695.1 Actinomycetota bacterium
CCCACACTCAGTCGCACGTCACCCGCCTCTCTGCGCCTGCCGTGAACAATACGACCACAAATCGCCGGGGGGCTCGCCCTCGGCCACAGTCGTCACATCGCCCGGCGGCCCCGCCGGACTCAACGAAGACGTTAGGAAGAGGGGAAAGGCGCTGATGGCTCTCTCACTCCGCACCACTCGCGACGGTCGGCCCCGCAAGAGGATCGACCGCAACCACTGGCTTTACATCGCGGTCATCGTGGCCGTCGTCGCCGGCATCATCGTCGGCCTGGTCGCCCCGGCATTCGCCACGGCCCTCGAGCCGATCGGCAAGGGGTTCGTCAGCCTCATCAAGATGATGATCGCCCCGGTCATCTTCTGCACGATCGTCGTCGGCATCGGCTCGATCGCCAAGGCATCCACCGTCGGCAAGATCGGCGGCCTGGCGATGATCTACTTCCTCGTCATGTCGTCGTTCGCGCTGATCATCGGTCTCGTCGTCGGCAACATCATCCACCCGGGTGAGGGCCTGAACATCGCGGGGGCCACTTACGAGGCGCCCGCCGAGGCCACCACCACCCAGGACTTCATCCTCGGCATCATCCCCACCACCTTCTTCTCCGCCTTCACCGGCGGCAGCATCCTCCAGGTGCTGTTCATCGCCCTGCTCGTCGGCTTCGCGCTGCAGCGCATGGGCGAGCGCGGTGCGCGCATGGTCGACGCGATCCGCAACTTCCAGGTGCTGGTCTTCCGCATCCTCGGCATGATCCTCTGGCTCGCGCCGATCGGCGCCTTCGGCGCCATCGCCGCGGTCGTCGGCAAGACCGGGTTCCAGGCCGTCATCAGCCTCGGCATCCTGATGGGCGCGTTCTACATCACGTGCTTCCTCTTCATCGCCGTGGTCCTCGGTGTGCTGCTGTTCGCCGTGACGCGCGTCAACATCTTCACCCTCATGAAGTACCTCGGCCGCGAGTACCTCCTCATCGTCGGCACCTCGTCGTCCGAGGCCGCGCTGCCCCGCCTGATCGCCAAGATGGAGCACCTCGGCGTCTCCAAGCCCGTCGTGGGCATCACCGTCCCGACCGGGTACTCCTTCAACCTCGACGGCACGGCGATCTACCTCACGATGGCCTCCCTCTTCATCGCCACCGCCATGGGCTCGCCCATGTCGATCGGCGAGCAGATCGGCCTGATGATCTTCATGATCGTCGCCTCGAAGGGCGCCGCCGGTGTCACCGGTGCGGGTCTGGCGACCCTCGCGGGCGGCCTGTCGGCCTACCGCCCCGATCTGCTGGACGGCGTCGGCGTCATCGTCGGCATCGACCGCTTCATGTCGGAGGCCCGCGCCGTCACCAACTTCACCGGCAACGCGGTGGCGACCATGCTGATCGGCGTCTGGACCAAGGAGTACGACGCCGAGCGCGTGCGCCAGGTGCTCGCCGGCAACGTGCCCTTCGACGAGAGCACCCTCAGTGGTGACGACCACGGCTCGGTGAACACGGCAGCGGATGCCAAGGAAGAGGCGTCCGCCGAGGTCGGTGCCGGCCCCGTCGACACGCGGGCGCTGAACACCTTCCGCGCCCAGGCCGAGGCGGAGGCCATCACGCGGGGTCGTTCGTGAGTCTTCTCCACACCCCGGCGGGGGCGGCTTCGGCCGCCCCCGCCCCCCTGCGTGTCGTGCACGCACGCACCTGGATGCTCCGCTCGCCGCTCGTCGGCGAGCTCGACACCGCCGCGGACGTCCTCGTGCTCGACCTCGAGGACGGCCTGCCCGCCGCACGCAAGGACGAGGGCCGCGCCCGCGCCGAGCGCGCCGCCGCGGCCGGACCCGTGTGGCTGCGCATCAGCGCCGCCGGGACACCCGACGGCGAGGCCGACCTCGCCCTCGGCCGCACGCTGGGCGGGCAGCTCGCCGGAGTGGTCCTCGCGATGTGCGCCGGCCCCGCCGACGTCGCCCACGTGGCGGCCTCGCTTCCGCCGCGGACGCCCGTCGTCGCGATGGTCGAGTCCGCCGCGGCCCTCCTCTCGGCCCCGGCCATCGCCGCGCACCCCGCGACGCTGCGCCTGGCCTTCGGCACCGGAGACTTCCGCCGCGACACCGGCATGTCGGCCGACCGCCTGGCCCTGTCGTGGCCCCGCGCGCAGCTCGTCGTCGCCAGCGCCGCCGCGGGCATCGCCGCACCGATCGACGGCCCCTGCGGGCCGGTCGGCCTCGCTCACGACGCCGCGGCCCACGCGGCCGGCATGGGCTTCACCGGCACCCTGGCGCTCGACGACGCGGCCGTCGCGGGCGCGCACGCGGCCTTCACGCCGTCGGCGGACGAGGTCGCCTCCGCCCGCACCCTTCTCGCGGCGACGCCCGACGGACCGGTCGACGGCTCGTACGCCCCCGCTCTCGCCCGGGCGCGCGCACTCGTGGCCCGCGCGGAGGCCCTCGCCGCCCTCTGACCCCGGGTCGGCGTCGGCCGGGGGAGGAGATGCGGCGAGGGGAGGAACCTTCGCGTCGGGACTGTCCTCCCCTCGCGGCGACTCCTCCCGTCCCCGCGCCGGCACCCGGTCAGCGGCGGCGGAACCAGCCCCGTCGCGACGGGGGAGGAGGGGATGCCACGGGCACGGCATCCCGCCGGCGCTCCGTCCAGCCGCGCACGCGCTCCTCGACGTCGACGGTCGGCGTGACCACCGGGGGTCCGCCCAGCAGCTGACGTCGCGCCTCGATCACCCGCCGGTTGAAGTCCTCGAGCGCTTCCCGGACCTCGGCCTCGTGCCGGATGGCATCCATCCGCTCGTCCAGCTCGGCGTGCTCGACGCGCAGGGTCAGCGCCGGCGGACCGAGACCGGTCAGG
>VGAV01000426.1 GCA_016870695.1 Actinomycetota bacterium
TGACGCGCGCCCGTTCCGTCGTGACGGTGACGCCGCGGGTCGGCCGCGTCGCGACGGTGACGCGCGCCCGTTCCGTCGTGACGGTGACGCCGCGGGTCGGCCGCGTCGCGACGGTGACGCGCGCCCGTTCCGTCGTGACGGTGACGCCGCGGGTCGGCCGCGTCGCGACGGTGACGCGCGCCCGTTCCGTCGTGACAGGGAGGGCGCTGACCGTCCGCGTCGTGACGGGGATCGTCCCTTCCGGCGGGAAGGCGACACCGCGGGGCGTCCGCGCCGCGAGGGGGAGGCCCGTTCGTTCCGTCGAGACGGAGAGAACGCCGGTCGTCCGCGTCGTGACGGCGAGGCTCGTCCGTACCGCCGCGAGGGCGAGAACGCCGGCCGGTTCCGTCGGGACGGAGAGGCGCGTCCCTTCCGCCGCGACGGTGACACGGCCGGTCGTCCGCGTCGCGACGGCGACGCTCGTCCGTACCGCCGTGACGGCGAGTACGCCGGTCGTCCGCGCCGCGACGGCGACAGCCGTCCGTTCGGCGGCGGCGACCGTCGGTCCACGGATCGACGTCCCGGCGCGGGAGCCCCTCGCCGCTTCGAGGGAGATGACCGCCGCGCCACGCGTCCGCCGCAGGACCAGCGCGAGCGCGGGCCGGAGCTGCCCGAGGAGATCACCGCGCGCGACCTCCCCGGTGCCGCCCGGAACGAACTCAAGACGCTGAGCAAGGAGAACGCCGACACCGTCGCGCGTCATCTGGCGATGGCCGGCCGACTCATCGACGAGGACCCGGCGCTCGCGCACGAGCACGCCCTGGCGGCGTCTCGTCGGGCCGGTCGTGTCGCGGTCGTGCGAGAGACCGTCGGCATCACGGCCTACGCGGTCGGCGACTTCGCCCTCGCGCTGCGCGAGCTGCGCACCTACCGCCGCATCTCCGGATCCGACGAGCAGATCGCCCTCATCGTCGACAGTGAGCGGGGCGTCGGCCGGCCCGACCGCGCGCTCGAAGAGGGGCGCACCGTGGACCGGTCGACCTTGTCGACCCCGGCGCGGGCGCACCTCGCCATCGCCATGTCGGGGGCCCGCCTCGATCTCGAGCAGCCCGAGCGCGCCCTGCAGGAGCTCGACATCCCTGAGGCCGACCCGGACCGCGCGTTCGAGTGGAGCCCCGAGCTGTTCGCCGCGCGCGCGGCCGTCCTCGAGGAACTCGGCCGTGACGACGAGGCCGCTACCTGGGCGCGTCGCGCGACCGTGGCCGCGGAGGCCCTCGACGCGGCCAACGGCGTCGCGGACCGCGAGGTCATCGTCGTCGAGGAGATCGACGTCATCGACGACGACGGGGGAGTGGACGTGGCATCCGGTGTCGTCGTCGACGACGAGCCCGAGGACGAGACCTCCGACGAGGAGGCCTCGGACGACCCCGCCGCGCCGGAGGACGACTCGTCCGCACCCCTCGACGAGGGTGACGGCGCGCTCGCCGACGAGACGCGGGTCGACGAGGCGTCGGACGAGACGCCGCTCGACGAGACGCCGGTCGACGAGGCCTCGTCGGACGAGGAGGACCACCGGTGATCTTCGGCCGCAAGCCCGCGCCGCCGGCCCCGCTCGACGGCGTGGACGTGCTGCTCGCGGATCTCGACGGTGTCGTGTACGCGGGACCCGGCGCGCTGCCGCACGCCGTCGACAGCCTCAACCGGGCCACCGCCGGCGGAGTCCGCCTCGGATTCATCACCAACAACGCCTCCCGCACCGACGTCTCCGTCGCGGAGCACCTCACCTCCTTCGGCCTGACCGTCGCCGCCGAGGATGTCGTCACGAGCCCTCAGGCCGCGATGCGGCTGATGCGGGACCTCGTGCCGGCGGCATCCACTCTCCTCGTCGTGGGAGGCGAAGGGCTCGTCGTGGAGGTCGAGAAGGCCGGCTACACGGTGACGCGCAGCGCGGACGACTCCCCGGCCGCGGTCGTGCAGGGGTTCGCCCCCGAGGTCGGCTGGGCGCAGCTGGCCGAGGCCGCCTACGCGCTGGCGACGCCGCCCGAGGAGGGAGGCATCCCCTGGGTCGCGACGAACACCGACTGGACCATTCCGCAGGCGCGGGGGATCGCGCCGGGCAACGGCACGCTCGTGTCCGCCGTGCACACCGCCGTCGGCCGCCTCGCCACCGTCGCGGGCAAGCCCGAGCGCGCGATCTTCGACGAGGCCGTGACGCGGACGGGTGCGTGCGCGCCGCTGTTCATCGGCGACCGGATCGACACCGACATCCAGGGCGCGCGGGCGGCCGAGATGGCCTCCGTGCTGGTGCTGACCGGCATCGACCGTCCCAAGCAGGTGCTCGCGGCGCCCAAGAACCAGCGTCCGGACTACATCGTCGAAGACCTCCGGCAGCTGTTCGAGCCGTACCCCGAGACGATCGTCAAGGGCGACCGCACCCGCGTCGGCGACGCCGTCGTCGAGATCGACGGGGTCGACCTCCGCATCGTGTCGGAGGGGGATCGTCAGATCGACCTGCTCCGCGCGGGAGCGGCGGCGATCTGGAACTCCGGGCGGGCCATCTTCGGATTCCGCGTCCCTGAGAAGCTGTACGCCGACCCGTTCCGGGTGGGGCGCCGCGGCTAGCATGGGCGGCATGTCCGACAGCGTCCCCGCCCCCGACCCCGAGCTGACCGACCGGCTCCGCGCGATCGAGGAGCAGCCGCTGGCGGACCGGGCCGTCGCCTACGCCGCGCTGCACGACGAGCTCGTCGCGCGCCTGGAGTCCGGACCCGACGGCATCGCGACGACCGCCCGATGAGCGTGCGACTCGACGCCGAGCTCGCCGCGCGGGGGCTCGCGCGC
>VGAV01000427.1 GCA_016870695.1 Actinomycetota bacterium
GGGTTCGACACCGCGGGCACATCGATCCCATAGACGCACACCTGATGCGACCCCGCCGACGCGGGCAGGGTGACGTCGTAGCCGCGGTTGAGGTCGTGCGCGAAGAGAGACTGCGACAGGTCCGGGCGTTCTCTGTCGGCCGCGACCTCACGGGAGAGCTTCCCATCGATGTACACGTGCATCTTGACCGGGGCGAGCGTGTCCGGGTCGACTGCCCAACCGACTACTCGCACACCACCCTCCACGGTGACGAGATCGTCGAGGTAGCCGACCGGCGATCCTGTTCTCGGCGTGTAGCTCCGACAACCCAGTTGAGCGGTCGACCCGCTGCCCGCCGCGTTCGGGACCGAGATGCACACCGTCGTTGCGCCCCCGGGTGCCACGGGGAGCTTCGCATCAAAACCCGTCTGTCGCTGCAGGTTCGGGTAAGACGAGCGGACGTCGTCGCGCACTCCATCAGCGCGAACGGTGAAGACGTCCGCACCGATTTGCACCTTGATGTCGACCGACGCTGACGTGTCTGCATCGGCAGCCCAGCCGCGCACGCGTACTCCGCCGACCTCAGCCTCGACGCTGTCGAAGCTGCCGACCGGATCAGGCTGGGCGCGGGTCGACCCGAACCAGTCGGTGAAGTAGTTGTAGAAGTTCCTGTTCCCGTAGGCGGAGCAACCGTCACCCTCGCCATAACCCGCGCGGAGGGCTGCCGCGTTCGGCTGATAAGGCGTGTAGTAATACAGGTTCGACGTCGCCTGGTTTGTGACGTAGACAGGAGATGAACCGCAGGCCGCTTCGGTGTCGAAGCGGATATTCCACGTGTTGCCCGGCGCGTACCACGTGAAGTAGCGGCTGGTGCCTGGCGGGTTCGCGTACCTTTTGAACTGCCACGCGGCGCCGTAGACCTGGTTGAAGAAGCCGTAGTATCGCGTGTCGCACGCAGCCGTGTCAGGACAGCCCTGGCCCATGGCGATGCGGAACCTGGACGCGCTCGGCCAAGTGTGGGTGACGAGCCCCTGCTCTTTCTGCAGTGTGACCAGGATGACCCGCGGGTTGATGCCGCACGCTTGCGCCACCTTGAAGATGATGCGCGATGCCCGCTCGTTGGGGGCGCCGGCATAGGGACCACACATGGCGTCCGCATTCACGGTGCGCGACGTGTCTCTCCAGTCCTTCAGGCATGTGTAGCCGCTCTGACACGACGGGACGCGCGTCTCGAGGAACTTCTGGATTTCGTCCTCGGACATCGTGCCCGAGTTGAAGAAGACGGCATCGTCGATGATGTTGCCAGGCGTGAAACCTGCCAGGGTGGCCGGGGCGATCCGCGGCGCAGAGGCCGCCGGGCTCACCCCCGCACCTGATGCGAGCAGGGAACCGGCGACGCTGCCGGGCTGAGGAGAGACGGCATGCGCGGGCGGTACCGCCGCCGCGGCGGTGCCAGCCGGGCCGGCTAAGGCCAGGGGCAGCATCACGGCGGTGGCGACCAGCCACGCAAGTAGACGTGAGGGCCGAGATCGCCGCAAGCTTAAAGTCACACTGCACAGTTTGACGTCTGAGGAGATCAACACGCGAGCCCGACATCACAGTCTGTTCGCAACGATCCCGCAACGGTACGCTCGGCAGGTTCGAAGCGTGTCACGGATTATGATGGCTCGGGCCCTCCCCCAGCGCCCGAAAGGATGGCCATGTCTGCTGCGACGACCGTCGACTCGATGCTCCCCCCGGGGAAGGGCATCGGTCTCGCCGACGTCCTGCGACGGCGCTACCTGCTCTCTCTCATCGTCCGAAAAGAAGTGCAGATCCGCTACCGCGGCTCGATCCTGGGCTGGCTTTGGTCCTACGTGAAACCGCTGGTGCAGTTCGCGGTGTTCTACCTCGCGATCGGCGTCTTTCTCGGCATGAACTCGCGCGTCGAGTACTTCCCGCTCTATCTTCTCTCGGGCATCACGATCGTCACCTTCTTCAACGAGGCGTTCACCAACGGCACCCGCTCCCTCGTGGACAACGCCGCCCTCATCAAGAAGATCTACCTGCCGCGCGAGATGTTCCCCGTCGCCAGCATGCTGATCGCCGCGGTGAACATCCTCCCCCAGATCATCGTCCTGATCGTCATCGCCCTCTTCTTCGGGTGGGCGCCTTCGCTTCTGCATATCGCGGCGCTCGTGCTGGCCCTCGTCCTCATCGCGGCACTGGCGACCGGGTTGGGCATGCTGTTCGGCGCAGTCAACGTCACCTTCCGGGACGCGCAGAGCTTCGTCGAGATCATCACGATGTGCGCCGTCTGGGCCTCTCCTGTCATGTACCAGTGGGAGATGGTCGCAGAGAAGGTTCCCCATTGGTTGTTCATTCTGTATCGGTGCAACCCGCTGACGGCGGCCGTGGAGCTCTTCCACTACGGCATCTGGTACCCGCTCGGACCGACCGACGGGCAACTCATCCCCGGTATGTGGATGTACGCCGGTATCGCGTCGGTCACCTCTCTGCTGCTCCTTCTTGTGGGCCAGCTCGTCTTCCGTCGGCTGGAGGGCCGTTTTGCTCAAGACCTCTGATGCCGTGGCGTCGAGAATCCGTGTCGTCGACGTTCATAAAGACTTCAAGCTTCGTCACACGCACTCCATCAAGGAGACGTTCGTCGCTGCCGTGCGACGAAAGCAGCTGACGACGGACTTCCATGCCCTGGACGGGGTCAGCTTTGACATAGCGCCCGGTGAGTCGGTTGCCCTTCTGGGATTCAACGGCTCGGGCAAATCGACGCTGCTCAAACTCATCTCCGGTGTGCTCCGACCCGACGAGGGGCAGATTTTGACGCGCGGCCGCGTCGCC
>VGAV01000428.1 GCA_016870695.1 Actinomycetota bacterium
TTCGGCGGTACGCCAGGGCCCGCTGGGTCGATGCGCGGAGAGTGGATGCCGCCGACCTGGCATCCGCGGAGGGGGAGGCGCGATGACGGTCGAGATCCGGGCCTTCGCGGCCGCCGACGAGGACGCCGTGGTGGCGCTGTGGGAGGAGGCGGGGCTGACCCGGCCCTGGAACGACCCCCGCGCCGACATCCGACGGAAGCTCTCCGTGCAGCCGGAGCTGTTCCTCGTCGCCGTCGATGGCGATGCCGTCGTCGGCAGCGTCATGGCCGGGTACGACGGGCACCGCGGATGGCTGTACTACCTGGCCGCCGCGGAGTCGCACCGCGGGCAGGGCATCGGTCGCCGCCTCGTCGCGGAGGCGGAGCGGCTGCTCGAGGCGATGGGCTGCCCCAAGGTGCAGCTCATGGTGCGCCCCGACAACGCCGGCGCCCGCGGCTTCTACGACGCGCTCGGGTACGAGCCGTTCGAGATCTGGGCGACGGGCCGTCGTCTCATCGTCGACGGTCCCGGCGGACCGCCCGCCCTCGCGTGAGCGCCCTCGGCGGTCCTGCCTAGACTGGGGGGCATGGCGACTCTCGCGTTCACCAAGGGCCACGGCACGGGCAACGACTTCGTGGTGATCGCGGACCCGGACGGCGAGCTCGACCTCGCCGACGGCCAGGTCGCGGCCCTCTGCGACCGCCACTTCGGCATCGGCGGGGACGGCCTGCTCCGCGTGGTGCGCTCCACGGCGATCGCGGAGGGGGCGGATGCCGCCGCGGCCGGCGCCGAATGGTTCATGGACTACCGCAACGCCGACGGCTCCGCGGCCGAGATGTGCGGCAACGGCACCCGCGTCTTCGCCCGCTACCTCAGCGACACCGGACTCGCCTCGCTGGACGGCGGCCTCCGCATCGGCACCCGCGCCGGCATCAAGACGCTCACCCGGAGCGAGCGCGGCTACGAGGTCGACCTGGGACCGTTCGCGATCGAGGCCGAGGAGACCCTCGTCCGTGCGAAGGGACTCCCCGTCGCCCGTCCCGGCGTGGGCGTGGACGTCGGCAACCCGCACGTCGTCGTCGCACTGTCGTCCGAGGCGGAGCTCGACGGCCTCGACCTCACCTTTCAGCCGGTCCTCGACCCGGCTCCCCGCCATGGCGCGAACGTCGAGTTCGTCGTCCCGGCCGACCCCCTCGTCCGCGAGGGCGTCGGCGCGATCCGTCTGCGGGTGTTCGAGCGCGGCGTCGGCGAGACCCTCAGCTGCGGCACCGGCGTCGCCGCCGCGGCGCTGGCCGTCCGGCACTGGGCGGGCTCGGCCGCCCCGGACTCCTGGATCGTCGACACCCCCGGCGGCACGCTCGGCGTGCGCGTGTCGGAGGGTCGCGTCTACCTCTCCGGTCCGGCATCCCTCGTCTTCACCGGCGAGGTCGCCCTCGCCTGAGGCTCAGGCCACGACGTCGATCGGCCCGCTCGGCGGCGAGCCGTGGCGGCGCACCCGCAGGACGCGGTAGCCGCGGCCGGTCGCGGCCCGCGTGACGCCGAAGCCGTCGGGGAACGTCGTCGCGAGCCATCGCTGCAGCGAGTCCGACCCGAGGTTCCGCTGGACGACGAACCAGCCGTCGGAGCGCTCCGCGAGCCGGGGGATCCAGTGCTCGAGCATGCCGTGCAGCTCGTTCTTGCCCACGCGGATCGGCGGGTTGGACCGGATCGTGCGGAAGACGACGTCGTCGGGAACATCCTCGGGCCGGACGGCGTTGATGTTCTCGAGGCCGTGACGCTCCGCGTTGCGCCTCACGAGGTCCAGCGCCCTCTCATTGACGTCGACGGCCCAGACGGTGGCGTGCGGTGCGTCCATCGCCAGCGTCAGTGAGATCGGACCCCACCCGCATCCCAGGTCGAGCAGGTCTCCACCGGCGGGCGGGGGAGGTGTGTTCGCCAGCAGCACCGACGTCCCGGCATCCAGACGATCCGGACTGAAGACGCCGCCGGCGGTGGTGACCTCGAGGTCGCGCCCGGCGAGGGCGACGCGCAGACGGCGGAGCTGTTCGGGACTCGACGGCGACGCGCTGAAGTAGTGGTCGCTCCCCATGCCGAAAGCGTAGCCGACGGCGACCCCGGATGCCGGGGGAGCTAAAGTGCCAACATGCCGCGGGACGCCCGCGGACGAAAGGAACACATGACCGATCAGACCACACCCCTGAGCACGGACGCGTCGCCGGTGGACCCGGTGGACCGCGTGCTCTCGCGCGCCGATGCGCATCGCGGGGTCCGGGTCTTCGGTGCTGCCCAGGCGCTCCAGGATGCCTCCACCGCGTACGGCGGCGAGACCGACGGCGACCAGTGGGATCGCGAGGAGCGCGCGGCGCTGCGCCGCGTCCCGGGTCTGTCCACGGAGCTCGAGGACGTCACCGAGGTCGAGTACCGCCAGCTTCGCCTGGAGAACGTCGTGCTCGTCGGCGTCCACCCGCAGGGGGAGCAGACGGATGCCGAGAACTCGCTGCGCGAGCTGTCCGCCCTGGCCGAGACGGCCGGTGCGCGGGTGCTCGACGGCGTCCTCCAGCGCCGTCCGCACCCCGATCCGGCGACGTACGTCGGCCGCGGCAAGGCCCAGGAGCTGCGCGACATCGTCGCGGCCGTCGGCGCCGACACCGTCATCGCCGACACCGAGCTCGCGCCCAGCCAGCGCCGCGCGCTGGAGGACGTCGTCAAGGTGAAGGTCATCGACCGCACCACGGTGATCCTCGACATCTTCAGCCAGCACGCGAAGAGCCGCGAGGGCAAGGCGCAGGTCGAGCTCGCCCAGCTCGAGTACCTCCTCCCGCGACTGCGCGG
>VGAV01000429.1 GCA_016870695.1 Actinomycetota bacterium
GGGGCTGACGAGCGTCGGAGGGCGGCGTCGCATGCCGCAGATCCCCGCGATCGGGCCCGGTTGCCGGCGGCGGATCGCCGGGTCGGATGGCACGGCTCCACCGCCCTGCCGCCCGACCTCCGCCAGCTAGCCGCCGGCCTCCGCCACCTTTCCGCCAAGCTCCGCAACCATCCGCCGCTGCTCGATGGCGGCTCAGAATGGCGCGTCTGTGGACGGCGGGCATTCCCACCCGGGGTTGTTCTGGTCACGCAGTGCGTGCGGCCCGATTGGATTGTGATTCTCGCCCGGCCCGAATCGGTCGCGATTCTCGTCCGGCCCGCAAGGATCGTGATTCTCGCCCGGTCCGCCCCGGTCGTGATGCTCGCCCGGCCCGCCTGCTTCGTGCATCTCGCCCGGCTTGCCCCGGTTGCGGTTCTCGTTCGCCTCGCCCTGCCCCTCCGTTTCCGACTCGATGAAACGCACAGCCGGAGGATAGGCGGCGGGCTCGTCGACGTACACCGCCCCGAGCGGAGACGTCCACTCCAGGACGCCGCCGTCGATCTGCCGCACGGACCACCCGGCGAACTGCTTCATGGAGTGGTGGCGCTGACACAGGCAGCTCAGGTTCGTGGTCGTGGTCGGACCTCCTCGGGCCCAGTCCACCGTGTGGTCGATCTCGCACCGGATGGCGGGCAGCACGCATCCGGGCCACCGGCAGTGCCTGTCCCGGGCGCGGATGTGCCGGTCGATCGCGGCGGTGCGCTCGTAGGTGTCGGCGAAGAGGACCGCTCCGGTGATCGGGTGCGTGATCACCCGGTCCCACGGCACCAGGGTCGCCTCCGTGAGTCGACGGGCCGTCTCACCGTCGATCGGGCCGTGGCCGACGAGCTCGGCCGGGTCGTCCCGCTCTCGGCGCGGATCGAGGATCGTCATCGCCGGGACGGTGATCTGAACCTTCGCGCGGATGGCTCCCAGCGTGCTGCCGCCGCCCGCCGCGACGGGATCCGCCATCGGCGCGCCCGTCAGGAGGAGGTCGGTCAGGATGTCCGCCTGGATCTGATCGGCCGTTCGCGCGTCTGCATGCTCGGCGGCGCCCGCGCGGGAGCCGGCCGAGGGCGTCCGCCCGTGGGTAGGGGAACGGCGCGCGACGTCGGCGATCGCGCGTCCCATCTGCACGAGTCGGTCCTGCACCGCGACGGCGAGGGTCGTGGGCAGCACCGCGATGAGCTCGGACATCCCGTCCGAGAGCGGGATCACCCGCACGCGGCGGTCTTCGCGCGCGGCCCGGTGACGCTCGGTCGGCGTCCGAGGATGAAGACGGGCGGCCAGGCGCAGGAGGCGCGGTCGCACGCGCGCGGCGGTGTCGGTCGTGGCCTCGGCGGCCGCCAGGACGTCGAACTCCTCTCGCGCCTGCGGCGGAAGCGGCGCGCCGGCGTCGACGATGTCGCGAAGGTGACGGGCGCTGATGGCGCCCGCCTCACGCGCGGCGGCGCTCACGGGGAAGTCCTCGACGAGCGTCACGGCCTGACCGATCTGCCGCTGGATGGCGCGGTCGGAGACTCCCGTGGCGGCACCGATCTCCGCGGCGATGCTCCGGAGCACCATGTCGTGGACCCGGACGGACGACCGCTGGGAGGCCGCGACCTGCCGTGCCATCTCGCCCGCGTCGGCGAGGGCGCGTTCGCGCGCGATCTCCGCGGCCGCCAGCGCCGCGTCGGCTTGCCGGATGCGCTCGACCGCGGACCGCACGGTGGCGGCCTGCTCGTCGGTGTACATCGGGGAAGTCGAACGCATGTTCTATTATTAGAGAAGGCCCCTCGCGCGATGCGGTCGATTCACCCGGGTCCACCCGGAATTTCACCCGGCCCGTGCTCGCGGCATCCCGTTCCCCTCATCCCCCCGAGAACACGTCCCCGATCCGCATTCGTTGCTCGATCGTCGCCCGCGCACTCCACGATCTCCACCCGCCCACTCAACCACCCGCCCGCGACGTACTCTCGAGGGATGCCCCTCGCCTCCGCCCGCGACGACCTCGTCGCCCTCGTCGCGAACGCGCACGGCGACGGCTTCCCGGCGCTGCAGGCCCTCCCCGTCGACGCGGGAGCGCGGGAGGCGGCGGTGCTCATCCTGTTCGGCATGCTCGACGGGATGCCGAGTACGCACGAGGCCCGCGCGAGCGCGGTGCCGCGCGAGCTCGACGTCCTCCTGCTCGCCCGTGCGGCGACGCTGCGCGCGCACCCCGGCCAGGTCGCGTTCCCCGGCGGACGTCTCGACCCGGGCGACGACGGCCCCGTGGCGGCCGCGCTGCGCGAGGCGGAGGAGGAGACCGGGCTCAATCCCTCCGGCGTCGACGTCCTCGGAACGCTGGAACGGGTCCCCCTCGCCTATTCGCGACACCTGGTGACCCCCGTCATCGGCTGGTGGCGCCGTCCGTCGCGCGTGGGAGTCGTGGATGCCGCGGAGTCCGCGGCCGTGTTCCGCGCCCCGGTCGCCGACCTGCTCGCTCCCGCCCACCGCGGCGTGACCGTCCTGCACCGCGACGGGCGCGAGTGGCGCGGCCCGGCGTTCGTCGTCCCGCACCCGGGCGGGAGTCACCTCGTCTGGGGCTTCACGGCGATGCTGCTGGACGGGCTCTTCGACCGGCTGGGCTGGACGGAGCCATGGGATGCCACCCGGGAGGTGCCGCTGCCCGACGCGGTCACCGGCGGGGGCACCGTTCCTCCCCAGACGGGCGCTTCCTAGCTGTTGTCCACGGGTTCGTCATCCTCCCCCCGCAACGCGACCCGGATCGCTACGGTGGGGTCCGTGACTGCACCCGTCGATCCCA
>VGAV01000430.1 GCA_016870695.1 Actinomycetota bacterium
ATCGCGCGGCGGCGGACGGGGCCGTGCGGGTTCTCGGCGGGAGTCTTCTCTTCAGACATGTGCTTCTCCGATGACGGACGCGGGCTAGAACGACACCGGCAGCCAGCCGGGACCGATGAGGGCGGCGATCGCGAGGATCGGCAGGACGTACCAGACGATCAGCGGCACGAAGGTCTTCACGGGGTTGACCTGGGCGATGCCGGTGGCGATGTAGATCGCCGAGGCACCGGGAGGGGAGGCTCCCTCGGTGGACGCCGCGACGAGGACGACGCAGGCCGCCAGGATCGGGTCCACCCCCGACACCATGAGCACGCTGAAGCCGATGCCGCCGATCGTCGCGATCGTGGCGGTGGAGCTCAGCGGTCCCGCGACGAGGACGGTGAGGACCGCGACGATGATCGACATGACCACCGGGGAGGCGTTGAGGCCGTTCAGGACCGCGGCGAGCTGATCGCCCAGGCCCAGCTCGGTGAGGACGGCGCCGCCCGCGAAGGCGAACACCAGGGTGGCGCCGATGTCGCGGTAGCGCGGGGCCGTCTTGGCGATGAAGTCGTACCACGCGCGGCCGCCGCGGGGCAGACCGCGCCAGCCGAGGAGGACGGCGAAGATCATGAGGAGCACGGGGATCCAGACGATGACGCTGACGGCATCCATCGTGTCCTCGCCGAGCGCCTGGGTGAGCGCGTCCCCGGTGGGTCCGAGCGTGACCGCGACCGGGATGACGATGCCGAGGAAGACCAGCAGGGACGTCCATCCCTGACGGAACGAGCGGGCGAAGGGGAGGATGTCGGCCGCGGCGACCCGGTCGATCTTGTGGCGGCGCACGAAGATGAAGATCACGATGAGGCGCCACAGCACGCACCAGGCGGCGGCCACGAACATGGCGATCAGGAGCTTGTCGATGGTGACGTACGGCGCCACGGTGGCCGTGCCGATCAGGATGAAGAACGAGGCGCTGGGCGGGATGACCGTGCCGTTGCCGGCGTTGCCCGCGATGACCGTGGCCGCCACGTGCGGGGGCCAGTTCGACCGCTTCATCCAGGGGATGGCGACCGATCCCATCGTGGCGGCGTTCGCGGAGCCGGAGTGGGCGACGGAGCCGAACAGCGCGGAGCCGATCGTCGCCACGTAGCCCGCCCCGCCGCGCAGGCGGCCCAGCAGCGAGTTGAGGATGTCGACCTGGCGGTCGATGACTCCGGTGGATGCCAGGAGGAAGCCGATGAACGTGAACGCCAGGGCCGCGAAGACGATCTCCTGCGTGAACGCCGCCTCCAGTCCGACCGCCAGCAGGCGGAGGAAGTCCGCACCGCCGAACGCGCAGACGACGAGGAAGCCGACGACCATCGCCTCGCCGATGCCGCGTTTGACGACGACGCTCCAGAGGACGATCACGCCGATGTAGGCGATCAGCGCCCAGACAGCCAAGCCCATAGTGCTCTCCATTGAGGTGGGGGTTCATCTAGTGAACTAAGTGTTCACCTGTTGGAGTATGCCTCACCCCTGCGGACGCGTCAACCGCGCCGGCACAAGCGCCGAAGAACCCTGGCAAACCCCTGGGCGATCCAAACCATCCCCCCCACGGCCCCCGGATGACCCGCGTACGACGACCTCGCCCGCGGTCGTCGCCCATCCCCCACTCCGCCCTCGAACCGTCCACGTGGACGCTGGAGGTTGTCTTTTGTCGTCCCTGCTCACACCCACGATGGTCCGCGCGACCGCCGCGACCCCCGAACCGTTGCTCACCCCCGTCGCGCCCGCGCCCGGCGGCGGGCCCGAGGACATCACCACCGTTCCCGTCCCCGCCCAGCCGGGCACCTCCGTCATGGGCAGCCTTCTGCCCGACTGGTCCCTCGGCGAATGGCTCGGCTACAGCGGCATCATCGTGCTCGCCCTGCTCCTGACCGTCGTCGCGACGACGACCCTCTGGTGGATGCTGCACGCGTGGCGCTCCGCCGACGACCTGCGCGCCACCCAGTTCAGCTCGTCCCCACGTCCCGCACGGCACCGCTTCACGCTCCTCGTCCCCGGTCGCCACGAGGAGGAGGTCATGGGGCAGACCCTGGACCGCCTCGCGCAGCAGAACCACCCCGACTTCGAGATCATCGCCATCGTCGGCCACGACGACCCGGGGACCGAGCTCGTCGTCCGGCAGGCCGCCGCGCGGCATCCCGACCTCATCAAGGTGGTCGTCGACGACAGCGTCCCCAAGAACAAGCCCAAGGCGCTCAACCGCGCCCTGCAGATCGCCACCGGCGACGTGGTCGGCGTGTTCGACGCGGAGGACGAGGTGCACCCCGGCCTGCTGACCGTCGTCGACTCCAAATTCCAGGAGACGGGCGCCGACGTCGTGCAGGGCGGCGTGCAGCTGATGAACTTCGAGACCAGCTGGTGGTCGCTGCGCAACGTGCTCGAGTACTACTTCTGGTTCCGGTCGCGCCTGCACTTCCACGCCCGGTCCAAGTTCATCCCTCTCGGCGGCAACACCGTCTTCGTCACCCGTGAGCGCCTGGAGTGGTCGCACGGCTGGGACGACCAGTGCCTCGCCGAGGACTGCGAGCTGGGCGTGCGCCTGTCGAGCGACGGCGCGAAGGTCGTCGTCGCCTACAACCCGGAGTACGTCACGCGCGAGGAGACGCCGCCCACCCTGAAGTCGCTCTACAAGCAGCGGACCCGCTGGAACCAGGGGTTCCTGCAGGTGCTCGGCAAGGGCGAGTGGAAGGCGCTGCCGACCCTCCGCCAGCGGATGTACGCCCGCTACCTGCTGAACATGCCGTTCCTGCAGGCGGCCACCGGT
>VGAV01000431.1 GCA_016870695.1 Actinomycetota bacterium
TCGCCACGCTCGCGGCCGATCGCACCCTCCCTCTCGCCACCGACGTGGCGTTCCAGGTCCACTCTGTCGACCCGGCGCCCGAGATCACCCTGCGCTCGATCGAGCTGCTGGCCACCGAGGTCGCCCCGCGGCTCGGCCTGCGCACCGGAGAGGCCGCCGCCGCCGAGCTGAGGGGCCTCACCGCTGTCGAGCCCGCGGCCGTCTGACCACCGGCGGGAAACCAAACGGCGCACGGCCGTCACATCCGCGTAACAGGCGATCCATAGGTTGCTTTCAGGTTCGGGTTCCGAGCCACCCCCCCACCCCGCCGCGCGGAAAGCTCCGAGTCGCGCAGCGCAACCTGATGGAGTCCCCGTGCAGAGAAGCATCCTCGCGGGCTCGGTCGTCGTCGGCATCGCCGTGACGTCCGTGCTCACCGCCGCCCCGGCCTCGGCCGCGATCTCGCCACCGCCCCTGAGCGTGGTGCGTCCGGCCTCGCCGCTGATCGACATGCCGACCAGCTACCCGGTGCAGCCCGAACTGAAGGTCTTCCCCGACCTGCCCACCGACGCCTCGATCGCCCGCGGCGTCCGTCCCTACGACGAGATCGCGCCGTTCCTCAACACACTGATGGACAGCACCGACCGCGTCTCCGCGCAGGTCGTCGGCCTGTCGGCCCAGGGCCGCGACATCTACCTCGTCACCGTGACGGCACCCGAGACCGCGGCGGAGACCGCCCAGCAGGGCGTGTGGCGCGACCGCATCAAGGCCGACCCGATCGGCGCCGCAGCCGACGTCGCGCTGCAGTCGGGCTACAAGGTGCCGATGTGGTTCAACGGCAACATCCACGGCAACGAGTGGGAGGGCACGGATGCCACTCTCAACTACATCGAGGACCTCGCCACGAGCACCGATCCGGCGACGACGGAGATGCTCGACGAGCACCGCATCTACTTCACCGTGACGAACAACCCCGACGGGCGCGCCCTCGGGCAGCGCGGCACGGCCAACGGCTACGACCCCAACCGCGACTTCATCACGGGCGCCACCGCCGAGGCATCCCTCGTCCGCGATCTCGCCGGCGTCATCCAGCCGACCTACTTCATCGACCTGCACGGCTACACCAACGTGCTGCAGGTCGAGCCCTGCGGACCGCCGCACGGCGAGAACTACGAGTACGACCTGTTCGTGCCGCACGCGTACGCGACCGCGCTCGAGATCGAGGACGCCGTGACCGCGGCGAACATCCCCGGCAACACGTACTACGACCCCGCGACCGACAGCGTCACCGAGACGAACACCGGCTTCATCAACATCCCCTACCGCGACCAGCGGTCCGGGTGGGACGACTGGCCGCCGATCTTCGCGCCGCAGTACGTCGCGTACCAGGGCGCCATCACGAACACCGTGGAGCTGCCGCTCGGCCGCACCGGCGACCAGCCCGCGCGCGCGAAGGTGAACATCGCCGTCGCCGAGGTCGTCATCGACACGGTCGTGGACTACGTCGGCGAGCACAGCGACGCCCTGCTCGACAACCAGATCGAGATCTTCCGGCGCGGCACGGCCGGTGAGCCGAGCGTCGAGATCCCGGCGGACGTCGCCCCCGGAGACCTCGCCCCCGGCGTGCCCGCCGAGTGGACCGACATCTGGGACGAGACCGACGTCTACAACGCGGACTTCCCCCGCGCGTACGTCATCCCCGTGGGCGCGGGTCAGCGGTCGGACTCCGACGCGCAGACGCTCGTGCAGCAGCTCCTCGTCAACGGCATCCAGGTCGAGCGCCTGACGGCGGCCGCGCGCCTGGGCGGCACGGACTACCCGGACGACATCTCCGCCTGGAGCCTCGCGCTGCTGTGGGGCGCGGACGTCGCGCGCATCGGCGAGACCACGGATGCCGCCCCGGTCGTCGTGACCGAGGACGTCACCAGCGCCCCGCTCACCGGGTCGGTTCCGGAGGATGCCGGCTACCTCACGTTCGAACCGCGCGGCGTCGCCGACTGGCAGGCGGTGAACGCGCTGCTCGCCGAGGGGATCGCCCTCTCTCAGCTGGCGGACGGCACGATCGTCGTCGGTGCGGACGAGGCGTCCCGCACCGCGGCTGCGGAGGCAGCGGCGATCTTCGGTGTCGACTTCGCTCTCAGCGACGGCACCGTGCTCCTCGACGAGGACAGCATCGCGCTGCGCCGGACCACGGTCGGCTACGTCGGCGACGCCGGCGACCGCGACGCGCTCGTCAAGCTGGGCTTCACCGGCCTCGTCCCCGTCACGGCCGCGGCCCTCGCCGCCGGTCAGGTGGACCTGGCGACCGTCGACCTCCTGTACGTCGGCACGGGTCTGAGCTTCTCCGCGGAGCAGGCGGCGGGAGCGGACCGCGTCCGCGCCTTCGTCGCCGCGGGCAAGCCCGTGGTCGGTCGCGGCGCGGCGGGAACGGCGTTCGTCAACACGTTCGTCTCCCCGCTGACCGCGGTCACGGGGACGAGCGGCTCGAACGGCATCACCCGCGTCGAGACCCCCGAGGACGGCGTCCTGGGCGACTACGCGCAGGACACCGCGTTCGGGTACCCGTTCGCGTGGTTCCCCGCGCCCGCCGCCGGCGTCACGGTCGAGCAGCGCTACGCCGCGGCGGACACGTTCGTCTCGGGCCACTGGCGCGCCACGGACGGGCGTGCCGTCGCGAACGCCGCGGGTCAGGCCTCCGCCGTCTCCTTGACGGGCGCGAGCGGGACGCGTGCCTTCGTGTTCGGCACGTCGCCGACGTTCCGCGCGCACCCCGTCGGCGCGTTCG
>VGAV01000432.1 GCA_016870695.1 Actinomycetota bacterium
GGACGCGCCGATCCTCATCCGCACGGCGTACCTCGTCGACGGACGCCTGCGCGTGCCGGTCGGGGCGACGCTCGTCCGCCACTCCGACCCGTACGGCGAGGTCGGCGAGACGCACGGAAAGGCGGCGGGCGTCCTCGGCGCGATCGGCGCGATCCCCCGCGACACCGCCCCGGCGGCCGTCCCCGCGGCCCCGGCCGATGCTGACCCGGACGCCCCGACGGCTCCGCGCCGGCCGCTGGCGGAGGACGCGGCGATCGCCGAGCTGCTCGCCTCGCGCAACGACCGCCTCGCCCCGTTCTGGATGAACCCGCAGGACCCGGACGGGTCCGGGCCGTTCGCGGGGCGCACCGCGCTCGTCGTCGACGCGGAGGACCGCTTCACCACGATGCTCGCGCACCAGCTGCGCCACCTCGGCCTGGACACCCGGATCGTGCACTGGTCGGAGGCGGACGACGCGACGCTCGACGCGGCCGACCTCGTCGTCTCGGGCCCCGGTCCCGGAGACCCCCGCGACGACAGCGCGCGGATGGCCGCGATGCGCCGCGTGGTGGCGCGGCGGCGCTCCGCGGAGACGCCGTTGCTGGCCGTCTGCCTCAGCCACCAGATCCTCGCCGACGGCCTGGGCTTCGACCTCGCGCCGCTGCCGCGTCCTCACCAGGGTCTGCAGAAGAGCGTCGACGTCTTCGGCGAGCCGGCCTCGATCGGGTTCTACAACACCTTCACGGCGCGGATCCTGGATGCCGCCCCCTCCGGCGTCGACGTCGCGGCCGAGCCGTCGTCGGGCGACGTCTATGCGCTGCGGGGTCCCGGCTTCGCCTCCGTTCAGGGCCACCTCGAGTCGATCCTGTCCCGGGACGGGATGCGGACGCTGGAGCGGCTCATCGCGCACGTGCTCTGACCCGCGGGTTGCGGCCCAGGTACCGCGGCCGGCCGGCGGCGGCCCGGGTCAGAACAGACGGACGGGGTTGAAGACGTCGGCGGCGATGAGGATGCCGCCCATGGCCACGAGCAGCACGACCACGACGAAGGTCGCGGGCACGAGCCGGGTGGCATCCACCGGGGCCGCCACGCGTCCGCGGATCCGGGCGATCGTCCGCTTCAGGCCGTCCCAGAGGGCGACGACCACGTGCCCGCCGTCCAGCGGCAGCAGCGGGATGAGGTTGAAGACGAAGAGCGCGATGTTGAGCGAGCCGAGCAGACCGAGGATCGTCCCGGCGCGGGCGGCGATCGGCGCGTCCACGGCGGCCACCTCGCCGGCGAGCCGCCCGGCGCCGACGACGCTCAGCGGGCCGTTCGGGTCGCGCTCCTGGCCGGTGAACAGGTCGACCGCGGTGTCGTAGACCCGCACGGGCAGCTGCGTCATGATCTGCGCGACGGAGCCGATCTGCTGGACGGTGGCCTGCGGACCCGCCCACAGCGGCTGGGGCTCGAGGCTCTCCTGGGCGAGCAACCCGGCGAAGCCGACCGTCTCGTACTCGGGGTTCCCGTTCGCGTCGGTCACCGCGCGGCCCCGGTCGTCGGTCACCGCACGGTCGGTGCTCTGCGGGGTGATGGAGACCGTCTGCTCGACGCCGTCGCGGGAGATCACCACGGGCAGGGCCTGGCCGGCGGAGCGCTGGATGATGTCGGCCGCCTCCGCGAAGGTCGAGACGGGGGTGCCGTCGACCGAGACGATGACGTCGCCGGGCTGGACGCCGGCCGCGGCGGCGGGCGCGAGCGGGTCGGACGGGCCGCAGTCGGTCCGCTCGGCGCTGGCCGGGATGACGCACTGCGAGACCGCGGCGACCGTGGTCGTGGCCGTCTGCACGCCGATGGCGCTCAGCGCGATCGAGATGAAGACGAAGGCCAGCACGAGGTTCATGAACGGCCCGCCGAGCATGATGACAATGCGCTTCCAGACCGGCAGCTTGTAGAACACGCGGTCGTCGCCCGCGATCATCGTCTCGGCGTTGGCGTCGCGGGCGTCCTGCACCATTGTCGCGAAGAGCCGGGAGCGCCGGGGGGAGGCCTCCTGCTTCTCGGGTGCGGGCGGGTACATGCCCGCCATCGAGATGTAGCCGCCGATCGGGAGGGCCTTGATGCCGTACTCCGTCTCGCCGCGGCGACGAGACCACAGGGTCGGGCCCATGCCGATCATGTACTGGCCGACGCGGACGCCGAAGAGCTTGGCGGGCACGAGATGCCCGACCTCGTGCAGGGCGATCGAGAGCGCGAGGCCGATCACGAGCACGAGGACGCCGATGAGGAAGGCGATCGCGGTCACCCGCTGACGATACCGCCGCCCGGCTTTGAAGCGCCCGTGCGGCCGCGATGCGAGGGCTGTGCGACGGCGGATGAGAGAATGTCGGGGATGCCGAAAGACGCCGCCCCCCACCTCCCGCCCGTCCTCCGGCCGGAACGTCCGCCGCACCGCGACCTAGCGGAGCTGGCCCGCCTCTTCGGCGGCCGGACGATCGGCGACGTCGAGGGTACGACCCTCACGGGGATCACCCTGGCCACCGCGGACCTGCGGGCCGGTGAGGCGTTCGTCGCCATCCGGGGCGTCAACCGTCACGGCGCGGAATTCGCCCCCATCGCCGCCGAGCGTGGCGCGGTCGCCGTCGTCACCGACGCCGCGGGCGCCGACATCGCCGGTCCCACCGGCCTGCCCATCGTGGTCGTCGACGACCCGCGGGCGCTGCTCGGGGACCTGTCCGCGTGGGTCTACGGCACCGGCCCCGACGACGACCTGCCGACCCTCCTGGCCACCACGGGGACCAA
>VGAV01000433.1 GCA_016870695.1 Actinomycetota bacterium
CGGCAGCGGCGGACCGGCCCGCACGATAGGGGAGGGGATGGATGCCACGGGGTGGCATCCATCCGGGGCGATCAGGCCAGGAACTCCCGGGCGGCGACGACGAGGTTCTCGACGCCGCGGTCGAGGGTGGGCTGCATCACCGGCGCGAAGTAGGGGGAGTGGTTGGTCGGGATGTCCCGCTCGATCGTCCCGCCGGCCAGGGCGGCGGCGAACGTCTGCGGGTCGACGCCGCCCCAGAACCAGAACACCAGCGGGGCGCCGGACTCGCGGGCGAACCACGAGACGTCCTCGCTGCCGGTGAACATGCCGGGGTCGACCACGCTGGTCTCGCCGAACGCCCGGCGGAAGGCCCCGGTGAGGCGTGCGGTGGCGTCCGGGTCGTTGATCGTCGGCGGCAGGGTGTGGTCGGTCGAGATCGTCGGGGTCTGCTCGGCGCCCGAGGCCTGCGCCTCGGCGCGGACGATGCGCTCGACCTTGGCCATCACGCGCTCGCGGGCGGCGTCGTCGGGGTAGCGGAGGCTGAGCTCGAGCTTGGCCTCCGCGGGGATGATGTTGTTCTTCAGGCCGGCGTGGATGGAGCCGACCGTGACGACGGCGACGTCGCGGGGGTCGACCTCGCGCGAGACGACGGTCTGCAGGCGCATGACGGTGGCCGCGGCCATGACGACCGGGTCGATCGTCGAGTGCGGGCGCGAGCCGTGGCCGCCGCGACCGTGGAGGACGACCGTCAGCCCGTCCGACGCGGCCATCTGCGTCCCGGGGCGAACGCCGATCGTGCCGGTCGGCAGCGGGGTGACGTGCTGGCCGAGGACGATGTCGGGACGCGGGTAGCGGTCCAGCACGCCGTCCGCGATCATCGCCTGCGACCCGGCGCCGTACTCCTCCGCGGGCTGGAAGACCGCGACGATCGTGCCCGACCACTCTTCGGTCGTGGCGGCCAGGCGCTCGAGGGCGCCGATGAGGGCGGTCACGTGCATGTCGTGTCCGCACGCGTGCATGACCGGGACGGCGTTGCCGGCGGGGTCGACCCCACGCGCGGTGCTGGCGTACTCCAGGCCGGTCTGCTCCTCGACGGGGAGGCCGTCCATATCGGCGCGCAGCCAGACGACGGGCCCGTCGCCGTTGCGGATCGTCGTGACGAGGCCCGTGCGGCCCACGCCCTCCTCGACCTCGAGCCCCAGGTCGGTCAGATGGCGGGCGATGACGCCGGCCGTCCGTGTCTCCTGGAAGGACAGCTCGGGGTGCTTGTGGAGGTCGGTGTACAGGCTCTCGAGGTCGACGCTCATACTCCGAGCCTAGTTCGCCCGGGCGGGTGGCGTCCGGGGTCGCCGGTGGGCGGTTCGGGGCGCATTCCCGCTCTCGGGGCAGGATCCGCGCCCCGAGGGCAGAACCCCCCCGCCGACTACCGGATGGGGTCGCCGCTGTAAAGCCGTCCTTCGTGTTCAGGCTCGGCCGGGAGGCTGACGCCATGTCCAGCACACACTTCGACTACCTCATCGTCGGCGGCGGAATGGTCGCCGACACCGCCGCTCGGGGGATCCGGGAGGTGGATGCCGCCGGGACCATCGGCATCGTCAGCGACGACGTCGACGAGCCGTACACGCGTCCCGCGCTCAGCAAGAAGCTGTGGACCGACGAGGAGTTCACCTGGGATCAGGTCCCGCTGGGCACCGCGGACGACACCGGCGCGCAGATCCTGCTCCGCACCCGGGCCACCGCCGTGCGGCCGGACGCGCACGAGGTCGACACCGACGCCGGCGACACGATCACCTACACGCGCCTGCTCCTCGCGACCGGCGGCACTCCGATCCCTCTCCCCGTGGACGACCGGACCGACGGCGAGCGGGCGCTGAGCTTCCGCACCGCCGAGGACTACCGCCGCCTGCGCGCGCTCGCGAAGGACGTCGACCGCATCGCCGTCGTCGGCGGCGGATACATCGGCTCCGAGCTGGCGGCCGCCCTCGCCCAGAACGACGTGGACACCGTGCTCATCCATACCGGTTCGGTGCTCGGCGACGCGGTCTTCCCGCCCGCTCTCGCCGAACGCTTCGAGGCCCTCTTCCGCGATCACGGCGTCGAGATCGTGGCGGGCTCGAAGGTGACCGGGGGAGAGGTGGATGCCACCGGCGCACGGCTCGAGCTGGAGAACGGGGACGAGGTGCGGGCCGACGCGGTCGTCAGCGGTCTCGGCATCCAGGTCGCCGGCGACCTCGCGGAGCACGCCGGACTCGACGTCGGGGACGGCGTGGTCGTGGACGCGCAGCTGCGCACCTCGGTCGACGACGTCTTCGCCGCGGGGGACGTCGCGAGCTACCCCGACCGGATCCTCGGGCGCCGGCGCGTGGAGCACGTCGACAACGCGAACGAGATGGGCAAGGCCGCCGGTCGCAACCTCGCCGGTGCGCGGGAGCCCTACACGCACACCCCTTACTACTACTCGGCCGTCTTCGGCGTCCGGTACGAGGCGGTCGGCACGCTCGACGCGTCGCTGGAGACCGTCGAGGACTGGGCCGACGCCGACCGCGGCGTCGTCTACTACCTCGACGACGGACGTGTCGTCGGCGTCCTGCTGTGGGCCGTCGAGGACGCCCGCGACGCGGCGCGCGCCGTCCTCGCCGAGGGTGACACGCTCACGCGCGACGACCTGATCGGCCGCATCCGTCCGGCCTGACATCAGCGGCCTCGCGCCTGCCAGCCCGCTCGCCCGGGCCCCGGCCCGCCGGCCCGGGCCCGGCCCGCCCGCCGGCCCGGGCCCCGC
>VGAV01000434.1 GCA_016870695.1 Actinomycetota bacterium
GGGGGGCCGGGAGGTGTGGGATGGATGCCACGGAAGAACACATCTACGAAGGTGAGACGCCCGGCGCAACCGGTTCGTCGTCGCTCCGCGGGTGCATTACTCTGTTGTTCGGCCGGAGGGAGGGGTGTCCGGTCGGTGGAATCGAACAAGGTTTCGGATGCGAAGCTCGAACGCGTCCTGGCATCCATCGCCCCGACGACGCTGCCGATGCAGGCGTTCGGACCCGGGCCCGTCGAGTGGTTCGACCGTCCGCGGCCGGTGTGGGCGTGGGTGCAGTGGCCGCATCGCTCCGCCGAGCGCATCGCCTGCTGGGCGCACGCGGCGAACGACCGCGTGGTGTTCCTGCGGGTGCCGTGCGAGGGCGGGCACTGGGAGCCGGTCGTGTGGCGGAACGCGGTCCGTGTGCGCCGCCCCGACGAGCGCTGACCGCCGGCGCGGACCGTGCCCGGTGGCATCCGTCGGACAATCCGCGCAAAACGGCCGGACCTCGACGACCCCGGCGCACACTGGAGGCATGCGCCGGATCGTGTACGCGGGCGGGTCCTTCCTCACCAGCACCGAGATCGCCGGGACGCTCATGCGGCTCGCCGTCGGCGTCGCGGTGCTCGGCGGGACGGAGCTGGTCGAGGTGCCGGTCTGCGTGGACACCGAGCGGACGGACACCGCGGAGCTGATGATCGGTCCGGGGCTGCCGCTGCTCAACCTCCCCGTCGAGTGGCGCGGTGAGGAGCCGGACTTCACGGCCGAGAACCTCATGCTGCAGATGCGCACGAGCTACCCCGCGACGGGCGGGAACGGAGATGCGCTGTCGGCCGACTCCGGTGCGCCGTGGAGCGCCGACTTCGACGAGTGGTGAGGCCGTGCGTCCCTCGGGGGCGGGATGCCGAACGGCCCCGGAACCCGTGGGTCCCGGGGCCGTCGTGGCGTCGGCGCGGCGTCAGCCCAGCGGGCCGTAGGCCGCCGGGGTCGTGCGCTTGTGCGTCGCCTGCTCGTACGCGTAGGCGAAGCCGAGCAGCGTGCCCTCGCTGAAGTCCCGGCCGAGGAACTCCATGTTCACTCCGCCGATCGTGCCTTCCGTCGTCTGCCCCATCGGGACCGTCACGGCCGGCAGACCCGTGTTCGGGCTGAGGCGGGTGTTGGCGGTGCCGATGGTGCCGTAGGCGTTCGCGGTCGGGTAGATGACGGCATCCAGGTTCTGGTCGTTCATCATCTGCGTGACGATCTGCTTGCCCTTGGCGAGCTGCAGCGTGTGCGAGCCCTGCGGTCCGGCCCAGGCCTGGTACGCCTCCTCGGTCACGGCGGCGCGCTGCCCGTACGGGTTGGTCGCGCGGCCGGGGACGATGTTCGGCGACAGCGAGATGTCGAGCAGGCTGCGCGCCGACACGGCCGGGTTCAGGTAGCTGGCGATGTAGTTGCGCAGGTCGTGGTTGAACTCCGGACCGCTGCCGCTGCCCTCGCCCACGATCGCGGCCCAGCCCTCGGGCAGCACCACGTCGACGACCGTCGCGCCCTGCGCGGTCAGGTCCGCCTTGGCCTGGGCGAACAGGCTCCCGGTGGCGGCGTTGCTGCCGACGAGCGTCGTGAGGACGCCGATGCGCTTGCCCTTCAGGGCGTCGGTGTCGAGGTACGACGTGTAGGTCTCGGGGACGAGACCGGCCTGGCGCTGGGTCACGGGGTCGTTCGCGTCCACGCCCACGACGGTGTCGAGGGCCACGGCGGCGTCGAGCACGCTGCGAGCCATCGGGCCGCCGGTGTCCTGCGACAGGGCGAGGGGCACGATGCCGTCACGGCTGGCGAGGCCGACTGTGGGGCGCACGCCGACGAGCTGGTTGTACGTCGACGGGATGCGGATCGACCCGCCCGTGTCGGTGCCGAAACCGATGCCGGCGAGGTTCGCCGCGATCGCCGCGCCGGTGCCGCCGCTCGAGCCGCCCGCGTTGCGGGTGGTGTCGTACGGGCTCGAGACGATCGACTTCGCGCCGGCCGGCTGGAAGGCCGACCACTCCGAGGTCAGGTTGATCGCGAACTCGTCCATGCTCGCCTTGGCGATGATGACGGCGCCGTCCGCGCGCAGACCCTCGACCATGGAGGCGTCCGACAGGGTCTGGTTCTCGTTCCAGCAGCCGCAGCCGGCCGTGGTCGGCATGTCGACGGTGTTGTAGTTGTCCTTCAGCGCGACCGGGACGCCGAGCAGCATGCTCGTCATGCCCTGCTCCGCGCGGATCGCGTCCGCCTCGGCGGCGGCCTTCAGCGCGACCGTGCTCGTCGTGATGATCGAGTTGAGCGGACGTCCGCCCTCCTGCTTCACGGCGCGGTCGTAGGCGGCGATGCGGTCGAGGTACTCCTGCGTCAGCGACACCGAGGTGATGACGCCGGCGTTCATCGCCGACTGCATCGACACGACGTCGGCCTCGACAATCTCGAACGGGCCGTCGTCGTAGATGACGCGCTCCGACAGGGCGGCGAGGTCGGACGCGGTGATCTTCGCGTCGCCGTCCAGGTCGAGGTCGGACACCTCCGCCCATTCCGGCGACGTGGATGCCAGCCCGATCGCGCTCGCCAGGAGAGCGAGGTCGTCGGGGGTGACCTGGTCGTCGCCCGTGAGGTCCAGCTCCGTGTAGTACGGCGCGGCGATCGGGGCGGTGGAGGAGGGAGCGGGTGCGGCGGTCGCCGCGGTCGGGGCGATGACGGCGCCGGCGACGGCGACCGAGATCGCGGCCGAGCCGGCGAACAGGCGGCGGGTCAGAGGGGTC
>VGAV01000435.1 GCA_016870695.1 Actinomycetota bacterium
CGCTCGTCCATGAGTGCGGAGACGGCGCGGTTCGCGGCCGTGTCGCCGGTCGCCGTCGCCGCGTTGAAGCTGGTCAGCTCGCCGACGACCCCGATGCTCACGCGCGTGGGTGCGGCGGGTTCCTCCCGCGCCGCCTGTTCCGGCGGGGTACACCCGGTGAGGGCGACCGCCGCGGCGATCAGCACGGCGGTCAGGCGCAGGCGGCCGGTCGTGTCGAGTTTCTGCCCGTGGTGCACGTCGGCACCCTATCGTCCGCCGCTATGCCGCCCGCTGTGAGGCGGGCGGCTCCTACCGGCCGGCGAGAAACGCTCCCCGCCCCGAGATACGCCGGGTGTGCGCGTTTCTCGGGGCAGAGAGCGTTTATCGAAGGGATGCCGCGCGGCACCTCCCCCGGTTCAAGAAGAGGTGCCCCGCGGCGTCGTACTACCGGCGCATCAGGCGAAGGCCTCGGGCGGCGGGCAGGAGCAGACGAGGTTCCGGTCGCCGTACGCCTGGTCGATGCGGCGCACCGGCGGCCAGTACTTGCCGCGCACGAGCGAGCGCACCGGGTACACGGCGGTCTCACGCGAATAGGGGTGGTCCCATTCGCCCACCACGACGGTCTCGGCCGTGTGCGGAGCGTTCACCAGCGGGTTGTCGTCCGCCGGCCACTCCCCCGCCGCGACCGCGAGGGCCTCCTGCTTGATGGCGATCATGGCATCCACGAACCGGTCCAGCTCGGCGAGGTCCTCGCTCTCCGTCGGCTCGACCATCAGGGTGCCGGCCACGGGGAACGACATGGTCGGCGCGTGGAAGCCGTAGTCGATGAGGCGCTTGGCGACGTCGTCGACGGTGACACCGGTCTGCTCCTTGAGCGGACGCAGGTCGAGGATGCACTCGTGGGCGACGAGCCCGCCCTCGCCGGCGTAGAGCACCGGGTAGTGATCGCGTAGACGGACCGCGATGTAGTTGGCCGACAGCACCGCGGCGGCCGTCGCCTGCCGCAGGCCCTCGGCGCCCATCATGCGGACGTACGCCCACGAGATGGGGAGGATGCCCGCCGAGCCGTACGGCGCGGCCGACACCGGGCCACCGTCGAACACCCCGCCCGCGTGCGCGGCGCGCTGCGAGAACGGGTGCGACGGCAGGAACGGCGCGAGGTGCGCCTTCGCCGCGACCGGACCGACGCCCGGGCCGCCGCCGCCGTGCGGGATGGCGAACGTCTTGTGCAGGTTGAGGTGCGAGACGTCGCCGCCGAGGTCGCCGAACCGCGCGAAGCCGAGCAGCGCGTTCAGATTGGCGCCGTCGACGTAGACCTGCCCGCCGGCTTCGTGCACGGCCCGCGTGATGTCGAGGACGTCGTGCTCGTAAACGCCGTGCGTCGACGGGTACGTGATCATCAGCGCCGAGAGGGCCTCGGCGTGCTGCGCGATCTTCGCGCGCAGGTCGTCGAGGTCGACGTTGCCGGCCTCGTCGCACGCGACCACGACGACCTTCATGCCGGCGAGGATCGCCGAGGCCGCGTTCGTGCCGTGGGCCGACGAAGGGATGAGGCAGACGGTGCGGCCCTCGTCGCCGCGGGACAGGTGGTAGCCGCGGATCGCGAGGAGGCCGGCCAGCTCACCCTGTGAGCCGGCGTTCGGCTGCAGCGACACCGCGTCGTACCCGGTGACCTCGGCGAGCCAGCGCTCGAGCTGGTCGATCATCTCGAGGTAGCCGTGCACGTCCGCCTCGGGGGCGAATGGGTGCACCCGCGAGAACTCCGGCCACGACACCGCGGCCATCTCCGTCGCCGCGTTCAGCTTCATCGTGCACGAGCCGAGCGGGATCATGCCGCGGTCGAGCGCGTAGTCGCGGTCGGCGAGCGACTTGAGGTACCGCATCATCGACGTCTCGCTGCGGTGCGTGTGGAAGACCGGGTGCGTCAGGAACTCCTCGACGCGGTGCAGCGCCTCCTCGACGCCGCGCAGCGCGATCGCGCCGTCGAGGTCGACGACGCCGGACGGCAGTCCGAACGCGCCGAGCACCTGCGCCACGTCGGCCGGTGTGGTGGTCTCGTCCACCGACACCCCCACGGTGTCGTCGTCGACCCAGAGCAGCTGGATACCGGCATCCCGCGCCCGTCCGACGACCTCCTGCGCACGCCCGGGGACGCGAGCGCGCACGGTGTCGAAGAACGCGTCGTCGACGAGGTCGACGCCGGCGGAGCGGAGACCGGATGCCAGGGCGTCGGCGGTCCGCGCGACGCGGGAGGCGATCGCGGTGAGCCCCTGCGGCCCGTGGTACACCGCGTACATCGCCGCCATGACGGCGAGGAGCACCTGCGCGGTGCAGATGTTGGACGTCGCCTTCTCGCGGCGGATGTGCTGTTCGCGCGTCTGGAGCGACAGGCGGTAGGCCGGGTGCCCGGTGGCATCCTGGGACACGCCGACCAGGCGCCCGGGAAGCTGGCGCTCGAGACCGGTGCGGACCGCCATGTATCCGGCGTGCGGTCCGCCGAAGCCGAGCGGGACGCCGAAGCGCTGCGTCGTCCCCACGGCGATGTCGGCGCCGAGAGAGCCGGGCGAGCGCAGCAGGGTGAGCGCGAGCAGGTCGGCCGCGGCCACGACGAGCCCGCCTGCGGCGTGGACCGTCTCGGCGACGGTCGAGAAGTCCCACACGCGGCCGGTGGCGCCGGGGTACTGGACGAACGCGCCGAACGCCGCGGGGAGGTCGCCGCTGAACGACGTCTCCTCGATGCGGATGCCGACGGCCGCC
>VGAV01000436.1 GCA_016870695.1 Actinomycetota bacterium
GCCGGCATCGCCGTCAACGCCCTCGGCCACGCGCACCCGGTCTTCGTCGAGGCGATCAGCGCGCAGGCGGCGACTCTCGCGCACGTGTCGAACTACTTCGCGACGACGCCGCAGCTGGCGATGGCGGCGCGTCTGAAGCGCCTCGCCGGGACGGGGGAGTCCGGCCGGGTGTACTTCGGCAACTCCGGCGCCGAGGCGAACGAGGCCGCGCTCAAGCTGGCGCGGCTGCACGGTCGCGGAACCGACCGCACCCGCATCCTGACCTTGAAGGGCGGCTTCCACGGCCGCACCATGGGCGCCCTCGCCCTGACGGGCAAGCCCGCGCTCCAGGCCGACTTCCTGCCCATGGTGCCGGGCGTCGAGCACATCGACGCCACCGTCGAGGCCCTCGAGGCCGCCCTGGACGAGAAGGTCGCCGCCCTCCTGGTCGAGCCCATCCAGGGCGAGGCCGGCGTCGTCGAGCTGCCCGAGGGGTACCTCCAGGCGGCCCGCGAGCTGACCGCACGCCACGGCGCGCTGCTGATCGTCGACGAGATCCAGACCGGCGCCGGCCGCACGGGCGCGTGGTTCGGGTTCCAGCACGCCGGGATCATTCCGGATGCCGTCACGGTGGCCAAGGGCATCGGCGGCGGCTTCCCGATCGGTGCGCTCATCACGTTCGGCGCGGCGAGCGACCTGTTCTTCCCCGGTACCCACGGCTCCACGTTCGGCGGCAACGCCCTCGGCACCGGCGTCGGCGGCGCCGTGCTGCAGGAGATCGAGGACGCCGGTCTCGTCGAGAACGCCGCGCGGCGCGAGACGCAGCTGCGCGAGGGGATCGCGGCCATCGGATCCCCGCTCGTCGAGGGCGTCCGCGGGCGCGGCCTGCTGCTCGGCATCGCGCTCACCAGCCCGGTCGCCAAGGCCGTCGTGGCCGCCGCCCAGCAGCACGGTCTCATCGTCAACGCGGCGAACGACACCACGATCCGCATCGCCCCGCCCCTGACGATCGGGGATGCCGAGGTGTCCGCCTTCCTCGACCTGTTCGGCGCCGCGCTCGCCACCGTCTCCGATGCCCTCATCCTCGAAGGAGCCCCCGCGTGACCCGCCACCTTCTGCGCGACGACGATCTGACCCCGGCCGAGCAGGCCGAGATCCTCGACCTCGCGATCGAGCTCAAGAAGGACCGCTGGGCGCAGAAGCCGCTCGCGGGTCCGCAGACGGTCGCGGTGATCTTCGACAAGTCCTCCACCCGTACGCGCGTGTCCTTCGCCGTCGGCATCGCCGACCTCGGTGGCTCGCCGCTGATCATCTCCACCGCCAACAGCCAGCTCGGCGGCAAGGAGACGCCCTCCGACACCGCGCGCGTGCTCGAGCGCCAGGTCGCCGCCATCGTGTGGCGCACCTATGCCCAGGCCGGCCTGGAGGAGATGGCGCGGGGCACCCGGGTCCCGGTCGTCAACGCGCTGAGCGACGACTTCCACCCCTGCCAGCTGCTCGCCGACCTGCTCACGATCCGCGAGCACAAGGGCGAGCTGAAGGGCCTCACGCTGTCGTTCTTCGGGGACGGGCAGAGCAACATGGCGCACTCGTACGTCCTGGCCGGCGTCACCGCCGGCATGCACGTGCGCGTCGCCGCCCCGGCCGACTACGCCCCGCGCGCGGACGTCATCGCCGATGCCGAGCGGATCGCCGCCGAGACCGGCGGGTCGATCACCCTCAGCGACGACCCCGAGGCGGCGGCATCCGGAGCCGACGTCGTCGTCACCGACACGTGGGTGTCGATGGGCAAGGAGGAGGAGAAGATCGCGCGCATCCGCGACCTGGGCGGGTTCAAGGTCACGACGCAGCTGATGTCGCAGGCGGACGACGACGCGATCTTCATTCACTGCCTCCCCGCCGACCGGGGCTACGAGGTCGACGCCGAGGTGATCGACGGACCGCAGAGCGTCGTCTGGGACGAGGCCGAGAACCGCCTGCACGCGCAGAAGGCGCTGCTGGTGTGGCTGCTGCGCCAGTCGTGACCCCGGCCCGCCGCGCGTGGCGGCGACTCGACGGCCCCGGACGGCTGACGGGTATCGACCTCGCGCGCGGGCTCGCGGTGCTCGGCATGCTCGCCGCGCACCTGCTCACGATCGAGCTGTTCGACCCGGGCGATCCCTCGACCTGGCTCGACATCGTCAACGGGCGGTCGTCGATCCTCTTCGCGACGCTCGCCGGAGTGTCGATCGCACTCGTCACGGGCGGCCCCCGGCCGCTGCCGTCCGCCGACCGGCCCCGCGCGGCCGCACGTCTGGCCGTGCGGGCCGCGGTGCTGTGGGTCATCGGCATCCTGCTCATCACGACAGGCGTGCCCGTCTACGTGATCCTCCCGGCATACGCCGTGCTCTTCCTCCTGGCCCTGCCCTTCCTGGGGTGGTCGGCGGGACCGCTGTTCCTCGCCGCCGCCGCATTCGGCCTCGTCATGCCGTGGGTGCAGCCGTTCCTGAATGCCGCCCCGATCTGGTCCGGCGCGCTCGGCGTCGAGCTCTTCCTCGGCGTGGGCTGGGCCTACCCCTTCACGGTGTGGATCGCGTTCCTCCTCGCCGGAATGGGCGTCGGCCGCCTCGACCTCCGCGGCATCCGGGGCCCCGCCCTACTGGCGCTTTCGGGGGCCGTCCTGGCTGTGATCGGCTACACCGTGCCCGCGGCGACCACGGCCTTCGCCCTGCAGAGCGTCTACATGGCCGAGGTGTGGACGGCGCTCGATCACTC
>VGAV01000437.1 GCA_016870695.1 Actinomycetota bacterium
GGGCCCGCCGGTCCTGCCCGGCGGGTCCGCCCGCGTGGTCTCCCGGCCCGGCGACCCGCGGCGGCTAGACTCGGCAACGTTATGGCGAAGGCAGGAGCGACGGTGTCGGCGAGCACGAAGGGGACGGCGAAGGCCGCCCGAGGCGCGGACGAGGTCATCCTCGGACCGACGGGGCGTCCCTACCAGGGGTTCGCCACTCCGCCGAAGCTGGAGGGCCACGGGCCGGCGCGCATCATCGCCCTCTGCAACCAGAAGGGCGGCGTCGGCAAGACGACGACGACCATCAACCTCGCCGCCGCGCTCGCCGGATACGGCCGCCGCGTCCTCGCGATCGATTTCGACCCGCAGGGGGCGCTCTCGGCAGGCCTGGCGATCCAGCCGCACGACGTGCCGACCATCTACGACCTGCTCCTCGACACCAAGCGCGACCCGCGCGAGGCGGTCGTCCACACGCGCGTCGAGGGGCTCGACGTCATCCCCGCCAACATCGACCTGTCGGCGGCGGAGGTGCACCTCGTCAACGAGGTCGCCCGCGAGACGATCCTGGCCCGTGTGCTGCGCAAGATCGCGCCCGACTACGACGTCATCCTCGTCGACTGCCAGCCGTCGCTCGGTCTGCTGACCGTCAACGCCCTCACCGCGGCCCACGGCGTGCTCATCCCGCTGGAGTGCGAGTTCTTCGCCCTCCGCGGCGTCGCGCTGCTGATCGAGACCATCGACAAGGTGCGCGACCGCCTCAACCCGGCGATCGAGCTCGACGGCGTCCTGGCAACGATGTACGACCCGCGCACCCTGCACTCGCGCGAGGTGCTGGAGCGCGTCGTCGACGCCTTCGGCGACGACGTCCTCGAGACGGTCATCGGCCGCACGGTCAAGTTCCCCGACGCCTCGGTGTCCGGGATGCCGATCACCGAGTTCGCGCCCGAGCACGCCGCCGCCCAGGCCTACCTGCGGTTGGCGCGGGAGCTGGTCGCCCGTGGCGCCGTCGCCTGAGGACGCCGACACCATCACGCCCGCGGGTGACGCCGCGCCGCCGGTCGAGACGGCGGACGGGTTCCGTGTCTCGCTCCCCGTCTTCGACGGCCCGTTCGATCTGCTGCTGAACCTGATCTCGCAGCACGAGCTCGACATCACCGAGGTCGCCCTCAGCCGCGTCACCGACGAGTTCATCGCCTACCTCCGCGCCCTCGGCCCGGAGGGGGACCTCGACGAGGCGTCCGAGTTCCTCGTCGTCGCCGCGACGCTTCTCGACATGAAGGTCGCCGGGCTCCTGCCGCAGGGCGAGCTCGTGGATGCCGAATCGGTGGCCCTCCTCGAGGCGAGGGACCTGCTGTTCGCCCGACTGCTGCAGTACCGCGCCTTCAAGGAGGTGTCGTCCTGGTTCGCCCGCTGCCTGCAGCGCGAGGACCGGCGCCACGCCCGGTCGGTGCGTCTCGACGAGAAGTACCGCAGCGCCGCCCCGGAGCTGCGGTGGACGCTCAGCGCCGACGACTTCGCCGCGCTCGCCGTGGTCGCCATGACCCCGACCGAGCCGCCGACCGTCGGACTCGACCACCTCCACGCGCCCCTGGTCAGCATCCGCGAGCAGGCCGCGATCGTCGTGACGCTGCTGCGCGGCGCGGGGAGCCTGAGCTTCCGGGAGCTCATCGCCGGGGTCGCGCAACCGGGTGTCGTCGTCGCCCGTTTCCTGTCGATCCTGGAGCTGTACCGGCACGCCGCCCTCAGCTTCGAGCAGCTCGAGCCGCTCGGGGAGCTCACGCTGCGCTGGACCGCCGAGCGGTGGTCCGAAGAGAACCTCGCCACCCTGGGAGCCGACTATGACCGATGACACCCTGACCGACGACGCGCCGACCTCCGACGGGGCGCCGGCGGGGGCGGCATCCATCGCCCGTCGTCTCGAGGCGATCCTGCTCGTCGTCGAGGAGCCGCAGAGTCTCGTGAGCCTCGCGGCGGCCGTGGGCGCCCCCGTCGCGGCGGTGCGCCAGGCCGTGGAGGGGCTCGTCGCCGACTACGACGGCGAGACCGGCGGACCCCGGCGCGGTTTCGAGCTGCGGGAGGTCGGCGGCGGTTGGCGGCTGTACGTCCGCGAGGAGCACGACGACGTCGTCAGCGAGTTCGTGAACACGCAGGCCCCGTCCCGGCTGTCGCAGGCCGCGCTGGAGACTCTGGCCGTCATCGCCTACAAGCAGCCCGTGACGCGCGGGCAGGTGGCATCCATCCGCGCCGTCAACGTCGACTCGGTCGTCCGGACGCTCCTGTCCCGGGGGCTCATCACCGAGGTGTTCACCGACGCCGACACCGGGGCCATCCACTACGGCACCACCGACGCGCTGCTGGTGAACCTGGGCATCAACTCCCTCGACGAGCTGCCGCGGATCTCGCCGCTGCTCGACGACGGGGCAGACGGATTCGAAGGAGAGGTCGTGCGATGAGCACTGCGAACGACGAGGGCGTACGCCTGCAGAAGGTCCTGGCCAACGCGGGGGTGGCCTCGCGCCGCGTCTCGGAGCAGATGATCGTCGAGGGGCGCGTGCGCGTCAACGGCGAGGTCGTCACCGAGCTGGGGTCGCGCATCGACCCGGAGCGGGACCTCGTCGACGTCGACGGCGTCGCCGTGCAGTTGGACGCCTCAAAGCGCTACGTCATCCTGAACAAGCCGACCGGCGTGGTCAGCTCCATGAACGACGACCGGGGCCGTCCCGACCTGCGCCGGTTCACGAAGGATTGGGA